>CADCOO010000050.1 GCA_902803085.1 uncultured Planctomycetota bacterium | reverse complement strand
TTCGATCGCTACGTCGACGCGTGCGGCGTCGTCGACGGTGAAAACGTTATTCTTTATCTCGACGGTAAGGAAGTCGCGCGATCCGCCGCGCGCGGTCCGTTAGAACATCCGACGAAAGAACTCGTTCAAGCCTTCTGTTGCGGCGCGGACATATCCGCGCAGGGAGGCGGCGCCGATCTCTTTACCGGGCGGATCGCGCTCGCGCAACTCTTTAGCTGGGCGTTAACTCCGGAACAGATCGCTAACCTTACGAAAGAACAATAATTCAGGAATGAACGACTTGACGTCGCCTTGCAAACTCACCGCGCGCCAACGCGAAATCATCGATCGTGCGCTCGAACTCCTTGCCGAGCTCGGCGCACGACGCTTTACCATGAAAAGGCTCGCTGAAAAAATCGGCGTAACCGAAGCGGCGCTTTATCGGCATTTTGCGTCGAAAAATGATCTTTTACTCGCTATTGTTCACGATTTTGAATCGAGCGCGCGAAACGAACTCGAAAACGGACTGCCGCCAGGTCTTCAAGGTATCGCCGCCTTTATTACATCACGGCTCGATCGCGTCGCCGAACGACCGGCGCTTGCGCGCGCGCTCTTTACCGAGGAGCTCTTCGACGAATCGCAAGAATGCGCCGACGCTTTGCGGCAGATGTTCAAAAAACATCGCGCTCGACTTATCGGACTCTTTCAAGAAGCGAAGACTAACGGAGAAATCCGCGACGATCTCGCTAACGAAACGCTATTTACCATAGTCTTCGGTTCAGTTCGACAGCTCGTTAAAGAGTGGACGCGCTCTAACGGCGCCTTCTCGCTCTTAAAACGTCGCGACATGCTACTCGACGCATTCCGAAAAATCTTGCGCCCGCGATAATCGTAACGCCGCCCGTCTTGACAATACTCAAAACGCACGCTACAATGGCATTCTAGGTTAGTAATTAATTACTTACTTTTAAAAACGCGTTTACCATGAACAGGTCGCGCGACATACATTACAAGGAGACTTAAACGATGTTTTGCTTTCAATGTCAAGAAACGGTCGGAGGCAAGGGGTGCGAGCGCGCGGGCGTTTGCGGTAAGAGTAGCGCGGTCGCCGACGCGCAGGATCGACTGATCGCGACTCTAAAAGAAATTGCGCTCACGCGCGAACCGTCGATCGAGCTTGGGCGATTTGTTGCCAGCGCGCTCTTTACGACGATTACCAACGCGAATTTCGACGAAAAAGTACTTAACGCGCTTAACGCCAAAGCAAGCGCTCTCGTTCCTCGCGCGAAATTAGAAAAGCCCGCCTCCATCGGCGTTCTGGCAGAGATGAACGAGGACGTGCGTTCTCTCAAGGAGCTCCTCATTTACGGGCTCAAAGGAATCTGCGCCTATGCGGAACACGCTGCGGCGCTCGGCTACGACGACGAATCAATTTACGAATTCCTCTTTAAAGCGCTTGCCGCGACTACGCGCGAGACGACCGTCGACGCCATGCTCCCGATCGTTCTCGAATGCGGAGCCGTCGCCGTAAGCGCTATGCAGCTACTTGATAAGGCAAATACGGAAACCTACGGCGCGCCGCAAATCACGAAAGTCAAACTTGGAGTTGGAACGCGACCTGGCATTCTCCTTTCCGGACACGACTTGCGCGATTTTCAGGAGTTGCTAGAGCAGTCGAAAGACGCGGGGGTCGACGTCTATACGCACTCCGAAGGATTGCCGGCGCACTACTACCCGAAACTAAAGGCGTATCCGCACCTCTACGGCAACTACGGCGGCGCCTGGTACGCGCAACAAAAGGAATTCGCGTCTTTTAACGGCGCGATTCTCATGACGACCAACTGCTTGACTCCAGTGCGCGACGAATACAAAGACCGCATCTTTACAACCGGACCGGTCAGGTATCCCGGCGTTGAGCATATCGCCGATCGCCCCGAAGGCGGCGTGAAAGATTTCTCCGCCGTGATCAAACGCGCGAAATCGTGCCAACCGCCGACCCCTCTCGAAGAGGGCGAACTCGTCGGAGGTTTCGC
Organism: uncultured Planctomycetota bacterium; assembly: GCA_902803085.1. Taxonomy (GTDB): domain Bacteria; phylum Planctomycetota; class Planctomycetia; order Pirellulales; family Thermoguttaceae; genus RUG369. The sequence continues at coordinate 788 of CADCOO010000050.1, read as the reverse complement.
GCACGAGCAGGTCTTTGCGCTTGCGGACGCAGTTGTCGACGCAATTAAGTCGGGCCAAATCAAGCGATTTGTCGTTATGGCGGGCTGCGACGGTCGCCAGAAGGCGCGCGACTATTACGCCGAACTTGCGAAAAAACTGCCGAAAGATTGGGTTATTCTAACGGCAGGGTGCGCTAAGTACCGTTATAATAAGCTCAATCTTGGTGAAATCGAAGGGACGGGGATACCGCGCGTTCTCGACGCCGGTCAGTGCAACGACTCTTACTCTCTCGCTCTCACAGCGTTCAAACTTAAGGAAGCCTTTGCGCTCAAAGATATTAATGATCTTCCACTCTCTTTCGCTATCGGCTGGTACGAGCAGAAAGCGGTCGCCGTACTCCTCGCGCTCCTTCATCTCGGCTTTAAAAACGTCCGACTCGGTCCAACGCTACCCGCGTTCCTCTCGCCGAACGTCCTTAAGGTTCTCATTGAAAACTTTAATATTATGCTTACGTCCGATCCGGAAAGCGATTTGACGGCAATGAAGTCGGGATTGTAATCGTTTGATTCCAAAGAGGAGGCTCCGATAGGCGCGTGCGGATGATCATTCTCTTCAGTCGCCCTTAAGTCTTAGCGCGGCGCGTTCCGTTAATCGGAAACGCGCCGCGCTACCGTTTTGTTAAGGTTATAGTGGACGCTTGCGATCCTTCGCGCCTTTCATCAAGCTTACAACGCTTCGCTTCGAAGGTTCGACGCTAAATAACCTTCAAATTGGTCTCTAGTTGCGCTACGCTACTAACGCCGACGAT
>CADCOO010000049.1 GCA_902803085.1 uncultured Planctomycetota bacterium | reverse complement strand
CGCAAAACCGTCTGCAACACGCCGCCGTTGAGGTAATAGTCCAACTCCACCTTGGCGTCGATGCGCGCGCGGACTTTAAAGACTTTCTTCTGTCCGAGCGTTTCCGGCTCGGTCGAGGTCGCGACGACTTCCAGCTCGGAGCGCGGGACGAAGTCGGGTCCGATCTCGGGGATATCGAAGAGCTCGGTTCCTGTTAGTCCGAGTGAGCGCCAGCCTTGTCCTTCGCCGAATTCGAGGGGCAGGACGCCCATGCCGACGAGATTGCCGCGGTGAATGCGTTCGAAACTCGTCGCGAGCACGGCGCGAACGCCGAGTAGCGTCGTTCCCTTCGCCGCCCAGTCGCGACTACTCCCGGTTCCGTATTCCGCGCCCGCGAGCACGACGAGCGGCGTTCCCTCCGCGCGATATTTCATTGCGGCGTCGTAGACGCTTTCGATCGGCCCGTCGTTGGCGCTTTTGCCGAAATACTTCGTTACGCCCCCTTCGGTACCGGGCGCGAGCAGGTTCCGAATGCGAATATTGGCAAAGGTTCCGCGCGTCATAACGCGATCGTTGCCGCGGCGCGAGCCGTAGCTATTGAAGTCGCGTTCGGTAACGCCGGAGTCGAGTAGGAACTTCCCTGCTGGCGAGTCCTTTTTAATGGCGCCGGCAGGCGAGATGTGGTCGGTGGTAACGGAATCGCCGAGCATGAGCAGAGCGCGCGCGCCGGCAATAGCCGCCTGTCCCTGCGGCTCGCGCGTCATTTCGGCAAGGAAGGGCGGCTCCTGGATGTAGGAGCTCGTCGGATTCCAATCGTAGAGTTCGCTCGCCTGGGTGGGAATAGCGTTCCATAGCGGGTTCGATTCTCCGACGTTCGCGTAGTTGGAAGCGTAGACGTCGGCGTCGAGCGCGTCTTTTGCGATCGCGTCGATTTCTTCGTTGGTCGGGAAGATATCTTTGAGCATAACGGGCCTGCCCTGCGCGTCGGTTCCGAGCGGCTCGTTCGTGAGATCGATATCGGTCGTTCCTGCGATCGCGAAGGCGACGACGAGGGGCGGGCTTGCGAGGTAGTTCGCTTTAACGAGCGGATTAACGCGTCCTTCGAAGTTCCGATTGCCGCTCAAGACGGCGGAGGCGACCAAGTCGTTTTCGACGACCGCTTTCGCGACCGGCGCCGGGAGCGGCCCGCTATTCCCAATGCAGGTCAAGCAGCCGTAGCCGACGACGTTGAACCCGAGCTGTTCGAGCGGCGCGAGGAGATCCGCCTTTTGCAGATAGTCGACGACGACGCGGGAACCGGGTCCGAAGCTCGTCTTAACGTACGACTTCGGCTGGAGTCCGAGCGCGACCGCCTTCTTGGCGAGGAGCCCCGCCGCGATCATGAGGCGCGGCGCGCTCGTGTTCGTGCAGCTCGTAATCGACGCGACGACGACCGCTCCGTGCCCGATTTCTTCCGTTCCCGACTTCGGCAGACGCGGCGATTCCGGACAATCGGCGCCGTTCCAATCGACGGTCGCCTTCTTACCGCATTCTTCTTCCGAAAGCGCAAACCCGCGTTCGGCGATCGGCGCGCGCAACGATTTGCCAAACGCGCTCTTCATGGAACTGAGCGGCACGCGATCCTGAGGGCGTTTCGGACCCGCGAGGGACGGCTCGACCTCGCTCAAATCGAGCGTGAGAATCTTAGTGTACGCCGGAGTCGGCGCCGACGCGCCCCGATAGAGCCCTTGCGCCTTCGCGTACGCTTCCACGACTTCAACTTGGGCGGCGGAACGGCCCGTGTCGCGCAAGAACTGAATCGTCTTGGCGTCGATTGGGAAGAACCCCGTCGTCGCGCCGTATTCCGGTCCCATATTGGCGAGTACGGCGCGATCGGCGACGTCGAGGTTGGTCGCGCCTTCCCCGAAATACTCCACGAACTTGCCGACCACGCCCTCCTTGCGCAGAATTTGTACGATCGTGAGCGCGAGGTCCGTGCCCGTTACCCCGCCTGAAAGCTTGCCGCGCAGTTCGAACCCGACGACTTGCGGCGCGAGCATATAATACGGCTGCCCGAGCATGACCGCTTCCGCCTCAATGCCGCCGACGCCCCAGCCGAGAACGCCTAGCCCGTTGATCATAACGGTATGGCTGTCCGTGCCGACGACGCTGTCCGGATAGAGAACGCCCTTGACGTTCGCGTCGGCGCACGACTGGCATGCGACGACTTTGGCGAGATATTCGAGATTGACCTGGTGAATTATGCCGACGGCGGGCGGAATCGCGTTGAAATTATCGAGCGAGCGTTGCGCCCAGCGCAGTAGCGAGTATCGTTCGCCGTTGCGTTCGAATTCGCGCGCGACGTTCTTATCGAGCGCGTCTTTGGCGCCGAAATAGTCGGTCTGAACGGAGTGGTCGACGACAATGTCGACGGGAATGAGCGGATTGATCTTATTCGGATCGCCTCCGAGTCGCTTCATTGCGGAGCGCATGGCGGCGAGGTCGACGACGGCGGGAACGCCGGTAAAATCTTGGAGAATAACGCGCGCCGGCTTAAAAGGTATTTCGAAGGACGAGCCGTCGGGGGACCACTTAGCGAGATTGACGACGTCTTCTTCGGCGACGGCGAAATTGTCGCAGTTGCGCAAAGTCGCTTCCAGTAGCGTGCGAATTGAGTAGGGTAGCGACGCGAGAGTGGTTAGCCCGCGTTCCTCGAGCGCGGCAAGTCGGTAGTATCCGTATTCGTCGCCGCCGACGCGCAGTCGGTCGAAGGCTTTGAAATAATCGCGCGAGGCAAGAGCGTCCGTCATGTTTTTCTCCCAAAGGTTTTGTTAAGCGATAATCGTTGGAGGTCGAGCGCGCCGTCCGCGCCGACGTATCGATATTATACGTTCTTTTGGAATTTAGCATAGTAGAAGGACGCGCTGAAAACCGGGGTAAGAGAAATAAAAAAAGGACTCCGCGCGACGCGAAGTCCTTTGAACTAAGTTGCGGGAGTAGGACTTGAACCTACGACCTCAAGGTTATGAGCCTCACGAGCTACCAACTGCTCCATCCCGCGATCAAACCGTCGATCTATCACAACCGACGCTTCCATTATACAACGGGGCGCCGCGCCGTCTAGTCTCTTTTTTTATTTTTTTCCATTTTCCAGCGGCGTGAAACGCGCGGCCTCGCAACTATCCGATGATCGAGAAGGTTCGACCGTGTCGACGCGCCCATTTGTGCGCGTACGAGTCCTCGTAGACGCGCAGGGAAAGATCCCTGTTGATCGCGTTCGATTTGATCTCGCGCAGGCTGCGCGGGAGAACAAGATGTTTGAGCGAACGCGATTCCAGGAACGCGTTTTCCGCGATCGTCATGACCGTTTCCGGAACGACGTACGCCGATTCGGTCCTACCGGCCGGATAGAAGACAAGTTCGCGCTCCCTCTTCGCGAGCAAAACGCCGTCGCGCGCGCTGAAGAATTCCGAGCCCTCTTCAACGTTGATTTCAGAAAGGGATTCGCAGTTACAGAACGCCGAGGACGCCAGTTCCACGAGCGACTTCGGGAGCGTTATCTTAACGAGCGACGAGCACGAGTGGAACGCGTCTTCTCCGATCGTTTCGAGCGAACTGGGAAGCTTAATCTCCTTCAATTTGGCGCAGCATCGGAACGCGCGCGCGCCGATCGTTTTAATCGCGTCGGGAAGCTCGATCGATTCAAGGTAGGAGCATCGCCAGAAGGTTCCGTCGGGAATCTGCTCGATCTTATCCGGAAGAGCGATGGAGAAGATCGAAGAGCCGCCGAACGCGCCGAGCCCGATCTGCTCAAGTCCGGGCGGCAACGTTATCGACGTGAGATTCTCGCAGCATGCAAAGGCGTGCGGCGCTATTTCGCGCACACATTCGGGGACCTCGTAAGAGCGTCTCTTATCCCCGGCGGGATAGCAAAGGAGAACAGAGAGATCTTTGGAGAAGAGAGTCGATTCTCGGGTCGCGTAGCGCTCGTTTTCCGGGTGAACGTCGATATGCGACAGTCTCGAGCAGAACGCGAACGCTCCGAGCCCGATCTTTTCGAGCCCGCTCGGTAGTCTGACCGATTCAAGATAGGCGCAGTCGGAGAAGGACCATGCGCCGATTTCTCGAACGCCCTCGGGAATCTCGACGCTTCGCAACGACTCTTCAGGCGAGTCTCCGCTACAGTCTTCGAACGCGCCGACGCCGATGCGTTCAACCGTGCTCGGAATATTGAGCCTTCGTAGCGTCGAGCAACCGTTGAACGCGCCGTCGCAAATCGTGTGCAGACCTTCCGGCAACGACGCGGTCGCGAGCGCGGAGCAGTCTTCGAACGCCGCGTCTCCGATGAGCTCGAGAGTTTCGGGGAACTGCATATATTCTAACGAAGAGCACCCGGCGAAGGTTTCGTTCGCAACGATCTTCGCGCCGTGCGGCAAGACGAAGGTTTCAAGCGCCAAGCACCCTTTAAAAGCGCCTTCGCCGATCTCGGAAATCGAGGAACCGAGCCGCGCCGCCGAAAGGGACTCGCACTTATGGAACGCGTACGCGCCGATCCTTTCGATATTTTCATTGCCCGTTACGGAGTACAAGGAGACGCATCCTTCGAACGCGCGCGCCTCAATTTCGTGAGTCGAAGCGGGCACGACGTACGAGTCTTCCGTTTTGCCGGCGGGGAAGCAGACTAATTTTGACCCGTCGAAGGTAAACAGAACGCCTTCTTTTTTCTTGAAATGCTTATTGCGCGGAAAGAGCTTGAGATCGGCGAGCGCCGTGCAGTTGGCAAAGGCGCCGGCGCCAATTCGCGCGACGTGGTCCGGGAGGAGCGCGAGAATGAGCGAATAGCAGTTGGCAAACGCGAGCGCGCCGATTTCGCGCAGAGATTCGGGTAGCAGCGCCTGCTTAAGGGACGCGCATTCTTCAAACGCCTTGGGACCGATTTCGCGTAGCGCTTCGCTAAATGAGATCTGAGCGAGCGACTTGCAACGTCTGAAGGCGCGTTCGTCGATCGTGCGCAACGAATCGGCGCCGGTAACGGTCGCGAGTCGCACGCACCCTTCGAAGGTCGATCTTTCAAGGCGGCGCAATTTCGAAGGCAGAACGACCGACTGCAACGCGTAACTGTCCTTAAAGGCCGCCTCGCCAATTTCAAGAATGGTCGGCGGCAGTTGTAACGCGCGCAACGTTCGCATGCCCTCGAACGCGTTTGCTCCGATTCCAACGACGGGGCGCCCTCGATAGGTTTCGGGCAAGGTCAGTTCTTTTTCGGGGAAATCTCTGGAAATTTCAGTGAGCACGACGCCGTCTTGCGAGGATTCCCACTTGGCGTAGTGTGAAAGATCGTCCATTTTAAGTTCCCTTTCGAGTGATTTCCTGCGCGGGGACGGCCATGCGCGCTCGCGTAACGAGGCAAAGCGCTAAGTCTAAACAAGCATGGGATATTATAACGGACGAAAAGAGGGTCGTCAATCTTTTCCTTGAAGAAAATACGAAAGCGCGCGAAAGAACCGACTTCTTCGCGCGCTTCTTACGAGTTGAGAGTGGGCGTGGGCGGAACCTTAGATCGCGCCGAACGGACGATTATTCTCGCGCGCCCAGACTTCCGCGGCGGTTCCTTCGCGCGCCTGGAGGAGGGTTGTTTCGGGGAAGGCTTCTTCGCCAATTTGCGAGACTCTCTCAGGCACGATAACGGACGATAATTTTGGACAATTCGCGAACGCTTGCGCGCCGACGGCTTCAACGCTGTTCGGAATAGCGACGGAGACGAGCGCTTCGCATTCTTTAAAGGTCGCCGGTTCAATTCTTTTGACGCCCTGTGGAATGTGCGCCATAACGAGCGTACTGCACCCTAAGAATGCGCCTCTTTCGATCGTTTTGGTCGTCGGGGGCGGCACGACGGAGGCGAGTTTTCCGCAGTTTGTGAACGCGTAACGCTCGACCTTTTCCAGTCCAGGCGGCATGATAATGGAGACGAGATTTTCCACGCTTGCGAAGGCGCGTTCGGCAATTTCAACGACGGTCGACGGTACGAGGTAGACGGGCTCCTTTTTCCCTCGCGGGTAGAGTATGAGTTTAGTAGCGTCTTTTGAGAAGAGAACGCCGTCGACGGCTTTTAGAGCCTGGTTTGATTCGCTGATTTCGATTGAGATTAGCGATCCGAACGGGTCTTGCTCGTATTCCTCGGGCAGACGGAGCGCGGTCAATTTCGCGGGCAGACGAATTTCTTCGACGTCATGCCACATTTCGGATTCGAACGTCTTGGGATCGATCTCAACGACGTCGCGTCCTTCGATCACGTCCGGGAATTCAACGCGCGCGCCCTGTGGCCGCGCGCCGAGAATTCGCGCCGTCGCGTCGTCGATCGGTTCCCAATCGAAGGGGGACGCGCTTGAATCTCTTTGCGCCTCGCCGCGAGCCGCGCCTTCGCCGTCGAAATCGTGCTTGGCGACGGGTTGAAGAGATTGCGGCAGGGTAGCGCGCGCAATGTGGGACGCGTTAGCGAGCAGAGCGCGCAGCGCGTTCCTTTGCGCGCGGCTAACGGTCCAAAAAGCGTCGAAACGAATCTCCTCGACGCCGTCGAAGGCGTCCGCCGCGAGGTTAGCCGCGCGCGGAACGGCGACGAGGGTTTTGTAGTTCGCCGTATAAAGCGCGGAGTCGCGCGTAGCGAAAGAAGCGTTCTTTTTATTGACGTCGATTTTTTCGAGCTTTTTCGCGTCGGCAAACGCGCCGACGCCGACGTAGGAAACGGATTCTGGCAATTCGACGTTAACGAGCGCGTCGTTGGCGAACGCGTGGGCAAAGATCTTCTCCGTTCCCTTCTTAACGGCGTACGAGGCGTCGCGGCAACTTGGCAACAGGGCGACGAGCGTCGTCTCTTCCGCGTCGAACACGGCGTCTTTCTTAACGACGTACATGCCGTTGTTCTTATCGACGCGCAGATCGTCCAGCGAGACGCAGCCTCGGAAAGGATTGATTCCGAGCGCCGCGACGCGAGCGCCGAGCGTAAGGGACGTTAGCGATCTGCACCCGTCGAACGCGAAATCGCCAATTTCCTCCAGCGCGTCCGGCAGCGCGATCGACGCAAGATGATCGCATCCTGCGAAGGCGCGCGAGCAGATCCTCGTTAACGTTGGATAGAGCGTTACGGATCGCAAGTTCGAGCAGTTTTGGAAGAGCGAGTCTGACAATTTCGTCACGCTGCTTGGCACGACGACCGCAAGCAGACCGGAGCAGTTCTCAAAGGCGGCGGCTCCTATCGTCGTTACGTTGTTGAGAATCGAGATCGATTGTAGATTCTTCGCGCCGCAGAACGCGCGCGCCTCGATTTCGACGACCGTTTCCGGGATAAAGTACGTGTTTTGCGACAGTCCGGCGGGATAGCAGACGAGTTTGCTTCCGTCTTTCGTAAAGAGCGCGCCGTCGTTGACCGCGTACGCTTCGTTCGCGGGATCAAGCGATAGGAACTTCAGTTTGTCCGCGCCCGTAAAGACTCCGACCCCGATCGCCTGCAACGCGCTCGGCAACGTCATTGAAACGAGCGACTGACAGTTCATGAACGCGTAGGAACCGATTTTGGTTACGCTCGGCGGCAAGGTCGGCTCTTCGAGATTGCGACAGCCTAGGAACGCGGCGCGCCCAATGATCTGCAGCTTTTCCGGCAGGACGACGACGCGCAAGTTTTCGCATCCGGCGACGATTTCTTCGGAGAGGGATTTGATCTGGCTCGGCACGCGCAGTCTCGTTAGTTCAACGCAGTTCGAGAACACGCGCGCGTCGATTTCTTTGAGACTCTCGGGCAGTTCCACTTTTTGAAGGCTTCTGCAGTTGGCAAACGCGTTCGCCTCGATTAATCGCAGTTCTCCCTTTTCGGGCACGAGGAATTCGCGTAGTTTTTTGCAGTTGATGAAGGCGCGCGATCCGATGAAGGAGAGGGATCTTGGAACCTTGATTTCCTCAATGGAGGAGTTTTCGAACGCGGATTCTTGAATCGATTGTATCGAATCGGGCAGTTCAATCCTTTTGAGGTTCCTCGCGCCTGAGAAGGCGAACGGCGCGATTTCGACGACGCCGAAGGGCGGCGCGTAGACTTCGTCGGGTTTATTTGCGGGATAAGCGACGAGCACTCTTCCGTCTTTTGTGAATAGGACGTCGTCGTGAACCTCATAGTTTGGGTTTAAGGAATCGATCTGAAACTTTTCGAGCGAGGCGTTATCCGCGAACGCGCCGACTCCAAGGGTTCGCAGCCTCTTGGGCAAGGTTGCGACGACGAGCGCGCTGTTGGAGGAGAATGCGAAGGGGCCGATCGTTTGAACGGATTCAGGGAGTTCGACGGAATCCAGTTGCGCGCATTGCGCAAACGCACGAGCTTCGATCGAGACTAGACTGAAGGGCAATTTAATCGTTCTAAGCGCGCTCCAGCCTTCAAACGCGCTTGCTCCTATTTCCTGAATCCCTTCTTCTATCACGAGCGTTTCAGGCTTTTCTTCGCCGAAGAACGCGGCGTTTGCGACGCGGACAACCTCTTTGCCGTCGCCGACGGCGGGTATAGCGACTTCGGTTTCGAGCGATTCGGTAGCGCCCTGAATTTCAAGACCTTTGGGGAGACTTTTAAACAAGTAAACGTTTATGCTCACGACGTGTCCTTTCGTAACGTTCGCGCTCACAACTCGCGCGATAATCATGAAGCGTTAAGATTTGTTGGTAAAAATAGGAGACGGGAGGAGTCGTTCGACCGAACTTGGCCAAACGACAAGGACGACCGCGCGACCGTTATGGAACGTACGCCGCTAGTCGTAGAATCGAATCAGGGGGCGCGAAACGATCGCCGAGCGCGCGCCAACGCGCCGCCTCCTCTAAAACGGGAGATAGGCCCGACGCGAACGCCCAATAGCAAATTCCGCCTTTGGCGCGCGGAAAGCCGAGCGCGAGCGCGAGCGCGGCGTCCGCTTCGTGGAACGAGAGCGCGACTCTTTCGTCGACGCAACGCGCCGCTTCCAAAAAGAGAGCGACGGCAATTCTTCGCGCGAGCGTCTCGTCGTCGTCGTCGCGCGCGTCCCTCGTTACGGCGCCGCGAGGAACGTCGTCGGAACTAAAGGCGAGCGTCGCGTCGTCGCGCCACGGCGCCGACGACTCGTACCGATAAAACCCCAGCCGCGTTTTGCGTCCGAGGCGACCTTCGCGAACGAGCGCCTCCAGCGTTTTCGACTCGTGCGTGCGCGTCGGAAACGCCTTTAAAAAGGACCATCCGGATCGCAACGCGACGTCGAGACCGATTTCGTCTAGAATACGCAACGGCGAACTTTCCATGCCCATGGCGAGCGCAAGCGCTTCGAGTCGCTCCGGCTCGAGACGTTCGTCGAGCAGCGCGAGGCTTTCGTTGAGAAACGCCTGTAGGAGGCGATTGACGAGGAACCCTTGAGCGTCGGCGACGTGGAGCGGCGTCTTACGAATCACGCGCGCCAGCGCGGTCGCTTGAGCTATTGCGTCGCCCGTCGAATCGTCCGAGAAGGCGATTTCCACGGCGGCGCGTCTCGTCGCGGGATGGAAAAAGTGGAACCCGAGGAACCGTTCTTTCGCGACCGACCGCCGATCAATTTCACGCGGCAGAGCGGCGCCGAGCTCGCTTAGACGCAACGAGGACGTATTGGTCAGTAAGAGAACGGGGCGTTCGAGGATTTCGTCGAGCGCGCGGTACAATTTTGTCTTCAGTTTGATTTTTTCCGGAATCGATTCTATTACGACGGGAACGTCGGCAAGGTCGTCGAGCTTATTGGAGATTCTATAGAATCGATCGATAAGCTTGCGAACGAAGTCGTTTTCCTCGCGCGGATCCGGTTTGGCGTCCTCGAGAGCGCCGCGCAACGTCTTTAATTCGCGTTCGAGTCGTTCGCGCGCGCACTCGATCGCGGCTTCGACCGGCTCGTGAACGACGACCGGGACCTCCGCGTTTACAAAAGCGGCGGCGATCGAGGTCCCCATGAGTCCGGCGCCGACGACCGCGACGCCGTCCCGGCGCACGCCGTCGAGAAACTCCCGACGCTCGGAGTCGCGCGCGATTTCTAGTCGCGGGTCGAGCGCGTCGGCGCGCGTTAAAATTTGAACGCGTTTGTCGAGACGCACGTCGGCTACGGGGCGGGTCGCGTCTCTAAAGAGCTCGACGTATTCGACGGGCGACGTTCCGGGCAAATCCGGCGCGCTCTCTAAGAAGGAAAGAGTCGTTGAACGCATGAAAGACTGATTTAAGATTGAAGCTGCGGCGAAAACCGCGCCGGCGCGCAGAAAGGGGAGCGCCAATGGTCGCGCCGCCGAAGCGGCGCGCGTTCAGATTAAAGGAAAACGCGTCGTCGCCAATTACGCGACGACGCGCGCAAAACCAAAAACGCAAACAAAAGCTATTGCTGGTTGCGATCGTCGAAGATTCGTTTGATCTTACCCTGACTGCGCGGCATGGAGTCCGGTTCGACAAGCGTCGTCTTGAAGTTGATGCCGACCGTGCTCTTGAGTTTTTCCGCGATCTGACGGCGGAACTTCTCGAGGGACGCCGTATTGTCGCCCAGCTCGGAGAACTTCTCGCGCGTCAGCTCGACTCGAACTTCGATTACGTCGAGACCGTCGGCGCCCTTCGAAAGGTGGATTTGGTAATTGACCAGACCAGGATCGACCGCGAGCAGCGACGATTCGACTTGACCCGGAAAGACGTTCACGCCGCGAATAATCATCATGTCGTCGGAACGGTGCGAAATGCGCGCGATGCGTCGAATCGTACGACCGCAAGGGCACGGCTCCGCGACGAGCTTGGTTATGTCGCGCGTGCGATAGCGAATGATCGGCATGCCGGTCTTGTCGAGCGTCGTAAAGACGAGTTCGCCCATTTCGCCGTCCGGCAACGGCTGAAGCGTGTCGGGATCGACGATTTCGGGGTAGAAGTGATCTTCAAAGATGTGAACGCCGGTGCGGCACGAGCATTCGCCGCCGACGCCAGGCCCGGAGATTTCCGTCAGACCGTAAATATCGTACGCGCGAATGCCGGTCTTCGCCTCGATGAAACGGCGCATTTCTTCCGTCCACGGCTCGGCGCCGAAAATACCGACGCGCAATTTCGTCGCTTTCCAGTCGTAGCCGACCTTGTCCGCTAGGTCGATAACGTGGAGGAAGTAGCTCGGCGTGCAAGCGACCGCCGTTACCTGGAGGTCCTGGATCAACATGAGGTGACGTTCGGTATTGCCGCCCGAAATCGGAATTACCGTGCAGCCGCGACGCGTGCCGCCGTCGTGTAAACCGAGGCCGCCCGTAAAGAGACCGTATCCGTATCCGACTTGCAGAACGTCCGACTCGTCGAGACCGTACGCCGTTAAACAACGCGAAACGCACTCCGACCAAACGTCGAGGTCTTCGCGCGTGTAAGGAACGACGATCGGCTTGCCCGTCGTGCCCGAGCTCGCGTGATAGCGCACGATCTTGTCCATTGCCGTCGCCAGCATTCCGTTCGGATACGTGTCGCGGAGATCCGTCTTCTTAATAAAGGGGAGTTTCGAAATATCGGCGAGAGACTGAATCGAATTCGGATCGACGTTATTTTTCGCGAGGAGCTCGCGATACCAGGGAACGTTTTCGTACGTTCGGCGAAAGACCCCGAGGAATTTTCGATTTTGAATAGCGCGCAGTCGATCGACCGGCATGAAGTCAGGGGCGCTTAGCATACTATATTTTGTCATTTCGCCAACCTTAATAACTCGATTGTAAAAACGCGCGCCCCGGTGGGAGCGGCTTAACGGTCAAAAACTCGGAGCGCCGTCCAATATGGTACCGTCGGTCTAATTCACTAGTTGTCTCTCGCGTCCTTCGGCGCGCGAAAACGATAGCTCGTTTGTGAGCGCGCCATAACGGCTCGTACGGCGTGTTGGGCGCGACGCCTACGCTTCGGCGCGCGCTTTTGTCATTATATTTCCTTTTTTAGCTTTGTAAAGTCGGGAGGCGCGGCTCAATTTGGCGGTCCGACGATCGAAAAAAGCGCTCTTGAGCGCTCAAAATGGCGTCAAAAGACGCGTTTGCCGCAACTTTTTTCGGAATTTTGGCAAAAAAAGCAGCAAATGCAAAGGTTTAACGTTGACGCCGGCCTTTTTAGTCGATAAAAAAGAGCGTAGACAATCGAGCGACGCGTAACGACGAATGAAAAATGAGCGTCGGAGCGCTCGCTAACGCGGCGCGCGCGCCGCGATAACAAGTATAGATTAGTAAGACGACGGGTTCCTCGCTCGCTTATTGACGCGTTATGCGAAACGCCGTCGTCTGACGACGCTTTATCACCGATTTAATATAAGGATTGAAACAATGGCGAAAGACAAAAAAGCCGCCCCCAAAAAAGCCGCTGCGAAAGCCGAAGCTTACAAGCCCCTGACCAAGACCCAGATTCTCCAAGCGCTTGCCGAAAAGACCAAGCTGAATCGTAAAGACGTCGCTCTCGTCCTCGACGAACTCGCCGGAATTATCGCCGACAGCCTCAAGCAAGGCGAAAAAGCCAGCTTCACGCTTCCCGGTCTCATCAAGATCGAAAAGCAATTCGTCCCCGCCAAAGAAGGCCAGAAGAATGTTCCCGACCCCTTCCATCCTGGCAAGACGATCGATCGTCCCGCGAAGCCCGCGCACTACAAGATCAAGGTCAAGGCGCTCAAGGCCCTCAAGGACATGGCGTGATCACTTCGCCTTCTGACGCGCTAACCGCGCGGCTATGAAAAGAACGGAATCGGCGTTTCGCATATGCGGAGCGCCGATTTTGCGTTTTGTCGGGGCGCGAGGCCGCGACTCGACTTGACAAAATTGGAAGAACCGTCACAATAGAACCCGTGTTTGAAAGACGAATTGGGTTCCTGGGCGCAGGCGCGTTGGAGCGCGGCGCGAACCGGACGTCGACTGGAAATTGAGGAGCGAATATCTATGTCAACGGAGCATGACGGCGGAAAGCCGTCGGTCAAAGCGCGACGAATTCTTCTGAAGATCTCGGGCGAAAGTTTTTGTCCGCCGCACGAACGCGGTATTTCGATGAACTCGGTGAATCATCTTGCCGCGCAGATTGTCAAGGTCGCCAAGCTGGGCGTTCAGATCGCCGTCGTTATGGGAGGCGGCAATATTTTGCGCGGCGCGCAATTTAAGGCGACGAACGGCGCCGGTTCGATCCAAGAAGCGACGGCGCACTACATGGGAATGTTGGCGACGGTGATCAACGGTCTCGCGTTGCAGGACGCGATCGAAGCGCTCTCTCAACCGACGCGGCTCATGTCGGCGATTCAAATGGACGCCGTTTCCGAACCGTATCTTCGCCGCCGCGCGCAACGTCACCTCGAAAAAGGGCGCGTCGTTATTCTTGCCGGCGGAACCGGCAGTCCTTTTGTAACGACGGACACTGCGGCGGCTCAGCGCGCGCTCGAGCTTGATTGCGACGTTATTCTTAAGGCGACGAAAGTTCGCGGCGTTTACAGCGAGGATCCAGAAAAGAATCCGAACGCGACCTTCTTCCCTCATCTAAATTTCAACGACGTCATTGGGCGTCAGCTCCGCGTTATGGATTCGGAAGCCTTTGCGAAATGCGCCGAGCACAACATGCCGATTATGGTCTTCAACTTCCGAGAAGACGACAATCTTGAACGCGCCGTATGCGGAGAGAACGTCGGCACGATTATCGACTCCAATCCGTAACGCGCGCTTTAAAACGCCGACGTAAGAAAAGCCCAACGCGAGGAGAATTAAATTCCTCGCGTTGGGCTTGTTTCGTACGAATGCGATCGCAAGACTCGAAGCGCTACGGGCGACGATACCAAATGTTGTTGCCCGCTCCGCACAACACGATCCGACCCGAATTAACGAGGCGACGGAGAATCGCCGCGGCGGACGCCTGCGACAGATTCAGCTCGCGTTCTACGTCCCGGCACGTCAGCGCGTCGCGCGTATTGAACATTTGCAGAATGAGGCGCTCGCGATCGGAAAGATTGTAACGGCGCACGGACGCGGTCGGCTCGATTTCAGGACGGCGCGCGTCTACCGTTACGGCGTCGCGCGCCCCGATCGTCGCGCGCGGACGAGGCTTCGGTTGCGGCTCCTCGACCGGCGCGATCGAGACCTTCACCGGCGCGTAGCGCGCCACGCTCACGTTTTCTTTAGACTCCTTGACGGGGCGCCTTTCGAGCTGCTGGGAGTACGCGTGGAAGAGGGTCGCCTTAAAGAAATGACAAGAGGCTTCGAGTTTCGGTTTGAGCGTGTACGCGTCGTACGCTTGACGAATCTTTTGAATTCCGACCCCGCACGTCTCCACGAAGTGAAGCTGATAGAAGACGTTCGCCAGTTTCTTATTGCGCGGAACGGAAACGCCGAGCAGAATTTCGTCGAAATCGAGTTCGCTGGGAAGGCCTCCGTACGAGACGACCTCTAAATGGTCGTGATAGCGGCGAATAATCGTTTTATAGTCGCGGCTATAGTCGCGGTGCATAATTGCGTTGAGGAGGACTTCGCGCAGAATTTCCGGCGGGTAATCGCGGAAGTCGCCGCGATTGGCGCCGTGCAGGCGGGTATAAGAGCGATTATAATGATCGAGGTAGCCGTACGCGTCGTCGTACTGCTGGAAGATGGAGCCGGAGAGTTCGAGGCGATCGTGCAACTGATTCTCGCGCGTTCCTTCGAAGACCGCGAATTTCATCGTCGACGGGCATTGATCGGAGAGGAGGAGCGCTAGATTCGTATAGGTTCCCGCAGCGTCGTAGAGACCGAGCTCGTAGAAGGTTTCTTCCCCGAAGGGGTACTTCGCGCGCTCGAAAACCTGCGTCGCGTACTGGAACGTCAGGTTCTGATTATAACATCGCGCGTCCTCGTATCGACTTTCGCACGCTTCGTCGATCATTCCCTGCAACCGCGTCGAGCTCGGCGAGACGGTGCGATTATCCTCGCGAACGAGCGCGCCGAGCGGGGTCAGTCCCTGATCGACGAGCCAGTAAGGTCGGGCAAGACCTCGCAAAATGTGCGCGACGACGACCTTTTTGTTCTCGAGCGTCTCCACTTTGCATTCAATAAAAGGCGTTGGATCGGGCTTGACGCGCGTCCTAGCAAGAGTTTCGATTTGCGCGACGACGTCCTCGGGTTCGGCGACTCCGTTGACTTTGCCAAATTCGTCGAGTCCGACGTATATCTTACCGCCGTCTGTGTTGACGTACGCGACGATAGCGCGCGTAATGGTCTCGTTAAATTCGCGAATGTATTCGACGTTCTTTTCTTCTGACATTGTATCGGACATGAGTCGCCTCGACGAATGCGCGCGAGCGCTGCAATGGACATGGCTTGCCGGGTGGGGAAGGAGCGGCTTAGCGACGCCTTTTTTATAGGCGCCCACGTTCAGATTATAGCGTTCCCGCAGGCCGATTCAAGAGCCGCGCGCTTTTAGGCGCCCGTCGTCGTCTTTTTTCCACGATTTTACCACGTTCGTTGCACAGAAATGTTGATTGTGAGGATTGTGTCGGTTGCAAGCGAAGCGCCAGGAGATATTTTATTTGTAGACTTTGGGCGCTCGACTGGCGATAAGTGAAACGGCATATTTTTTGTATTCGGCGCGCCGGTCGACGACGGTTGAGCGATCAACCTCTATAATCGTTATAATAGCGCGCCTTGAACGCGCTTTTCCATTTTATAACAGAATAACGACGATAAAGCGCTTTACAAAAAATAAAAAGAAGGCAGAATATATGCAAGGTTGGTGATTTGGGGGAACGTGCGTTTCGAAAGAAACTCGCTATTTCCCAATAGAACTTGTAGAGACGCGGGGACAAGCGCCGCCTTCGCCTCCGCAAATGATGGAATATTGATTGTATGGCGTTAAGGAGTCCGGAACGCGCAGTTGCGCCAGGACGAGCGTATTGGAGTAAAAAAATGAAATTAAACGGTTTTTTAGCGGCGTTCGCCGTAGCGGTCGTTATGATTTCGACGTCGAGCGCGTCTGCCGCAGACGGCGTCTTGGGTAAGTTTTTCGGCGATAAAGAACTGACGTTGGGCAACATGTCTTTCGCGTCCCGATATGCGACGAGCGACGTCAACGGGCTTTACGGAGAATGCGCCGGTTGCGCGGCGAACGCGGCTGCGGACGCGCCGATTGTCGACGGCTTTGCTTATGATTACGGGTACGTCGAGCCCTCCTACTTTGTCGACGATTTCGGATACGTCGCGTACGACGAATTCTGGGCCCCGCGTCGCGCCTTTACGCCCGTTCGCAGAGCTTTCCGTCCCGTCGCCAACGTTCTGCGCGGCGTGCGCGATTTCTTCTGCCGCAGCTATAACTACTGCCAGCCCGCCTATGTGTGCGATCCCTGCTGGTCCGTTTGCGATCCGTGCTGGAGCCCCTGCGTCGACGCGTGCGATCCTTGCGGTCTTGCCTGCGCCGCGCCTTGCGCGCCCCTCTGCGATCCTTGCGCGCCTCTGAGCGTCTACGCGCCCGCGGGATGCTGCGGCGACGGCTTTGCGCCCGGCGAAACGCGACCGCTCAATTCGCAAACCGGTCTCGCTGAACTCAATCGCGGTATTGACGACGCCGGCGCCGCCAACGACGAGCCGACCAAGCGCGTTCTCAAGACCGACGACGAGCAAGCGCCCGCCGCTCAGCCCTCGATTCCGTCCTCGCCCACTTTCCAAGATCCAAACGCCACTCTGCTCAATGAGAATCCGGAGCCGATTGCGGCGCCTCCCGCCGACAAGACCGGCGCGGGCGTCATTCGCATGCTAGTTCCTGAAGATTCGGTCGTCTTCATCAACGGCTACCGCACGAAGCAAAAGGGCGCGTTGCGTTCCTTCGCGGCGAATAATCTTGAATACGGCGAGAGCTATACGTTCGAGATTCGCGTCGTTGAAGTTCGCGACGGCAAGCGCTACGAAGACGTCCAGTCGACGACGCTGACCGCCGGCGACACGACGGCGCTCGCTTTCAATCCGACGCTCCGCAGCGACGAGGCGTACGCGCTTAACGCTCGTTAATCGCCGACGATTTTTCCTCGTTTTAGACGAAATACATCCGCGACGTTTTTCCGTGAACGTCGCGGATTTTTTCGTTTCAACGGCGAAAAAAGGTCGCGCGGTCGCGACAAAAATCCTCACGAACGTTGACGCCGCGGCTCGTGCGTCGTAGAATAGATATGGGAGTCCGGCGTCGCGTCGCGTCGGGCGGTAAAATTTGCTCTAACAGCAGAAAGGCGACTCCATGAGCGTGTATCTGGGATTGGACGTTGGAACGTCGGGAACTAAAGTATTGGCTATTGAGGAGAGCGGGCGAATTTTGAGTTCCGCGACGGTCGAGTATCCGTGTTACGCGCCGCGACCGCTATGGAGCGAGCAGGATCCTGTCGACTGGTGGAACGCGGTCGTACGCGGCGTTCGGGAAGCGCGCGAGCGGGGCGGCTTCCGGGGCGCGGACGTTAAAGGAATCGGACTCTCCGGCCAGATGCACGGTTCCGTCTTTCTCGACGGGGCAAACAACGTGATTCGTCCCGCGATTTTGTGGAACGACCAGCGCACGGCGCAGGAGTGCGCGGAGATCGAAACGTCGGCCGGCGGTCGCGACGCGCTTATCGGCATGGTGGCGAACCCCGCGATGACGGGCTTTACGGCGCCGAAGATTCTCTGGTTGCGCAATAACGAGCCGGAGAATTTCGAGAAGACGAAAAAGGTCCTGCTGCCGAAGGATTACGTTCGCCTGCGCCTAACGGGCGAATACGCGACGGAAGTGAGCGACGCGAGCGGCACGTTGCTGCTCGACGTAGTGAATCGCCGTTGGTCGGGCGAATTGCTCTCGAAATTGCAGCTTGACGAGTCGCTATTGCCGACCGTTTACGAGTCTGAAGACGTAACGGGCAAACTGACGCAAGAGGCTGCGGACGCGTTGGGGCTTACGACGGACTGTCT
>CADCOO010000048.1 GCA_902803085.1 uncultured Planctomycetota bacterium | reverse complement strand
TTGACACGTTGCCGACGCGGAAGTTGCGAGATTCGTCGTCGATTGAAAGGAGAAATTGGCGACGACTTCTTCCCCCTGAAGGAAGGTCGTCGAATTGAGCGTTCCCGCTTCGGTCGACGTAAACGTAATCGGCTTGTCGTCGAGCGTCTCGGCGAGATAGAGATTCGCGCTCGCGCCTCCGTCCGGCGCGTATTTCGACGGTCGTTGCGCAAGATAGGTAAAGTCGTAGATTACGACGAGATCCGTCGCTGGATTGCCCATGCCGTAATTCTTTACCACATAGCCGCTTTTAATCTCAGCGCCTATTTTAATATTCTCCGTCCATTCGATTTCAAGCGCGCGTAGTTTGCGATCACGTTGACCCGTCATGCGTCCGCCGTCGTTCGAGTCGACGTAATAGATTCGAGTATAATAGTTTGGATCCGAAGGATCGAGCGCGGGATCGTACGCGTATCCGTAAGCGGTGAGCGCGTGTCCGCAACCGCCGGCGCCCGTCGTTTGGTTATAGGAGTTGATCGCGAATCCGACGGCGACCCCGCTGCGCAATCGCGTCGCTGCCTCTAGCATTGCGTCGGCGCCGTACGCGTCGGTCGACGCGCGATAGAGCGTCGTCGGTTCGTCGTATTTTGTAAAGAGGGACGCGTAATACCCGCCCGGTTCGCGAACTTGGTTCGCGTAGTAGTCGTTGTTCAGAAACCACCCGATCGCCCAGTTTTCGTTATAGCCCTGGTTGGGGAAATTGGCGCCGAATTTCTGATGAAAAAGGTCTTCCTCGTCCGTGAGACCGTCGAGTCGCCCCCAGCCCGTCGACCAGAGCATACTGGAGACGGAACCCGCCCAGCATTGGTTGGAATCGGTATCGTCCATGTACTTGTCGGCGTCGTAGTGGGGTTCCGAAACGATGAAATCGACGTACGTATCAGGGCGTTTCGGTTCGACATAGGGATCGATCGTCGGGTCGTATTCGTAAGCGCCGAGATCGATCGCGACGCCGACGGTTCTCGCCGCGCCGCGCAGATCGGTCTGTAGCGGCGAGCCGTCGGGCGCGACCGCGTACTGAGCGATTCCCGCGTCGACCGCTCTACTGTGCGGCGAGAGTCGATAGTCGCCGTTTTCCGGCGCGAGAAAGAGCGATTCGCCCTCGCGCGCAAAGATATTGTCGTCGGAATTGTCAAAGACGTATCCGGATACGAGACAATTGTATGCGTTAAAAGTCGTCGACGTTCTCTGGACGTCGTCGCTCCAGGACGCCGAATTGCCAGCAAAGATCGAGTTATAAGCGTTAATTGGCGCGCCGCTGATATAGACTGCGCCGCCCCCCGACGCCGCGCTATTGTTTGCGATCGTGGCGTTTCTGAGCGTAATGGCGCCGCCCCAACTTCCGGCGAACCCGCCCCAGCTTGAGACGTTGTCGGCGGCGAGCGCGTTCGCAATTGACGCGGAACTGCCCTCGCCCGATAAATAGAGCGCGCCGCCCTGATTCTCCGCCGAATTGCCGACAAACTTGGCGTTCAGAATCGTTGCGTGGGAACTGGACGCGCAGATTGCGCCGCCGCCGTAAGTCGCGACGTTTTCCGAAAAGACGACGTTTGTTAACGCAAGTGGCGATTGATACGCGTAGATCGCGCCGCCCCTGTACGCCTCGTTCTTTTCAAAGACGCACGAATTGATCGTGAGGTTGGATTGGTAAGCGTAGACGGCGCCGCCGCCGTCGGACGTCCTGCCGTTGACGAAACGTAGACCGGTCAGCGTTACGTCGCGACGACTTGCCGAAAGAGCGCGCCCGAGATAATTGGCGTCGATCGTAAGTCCCGGCGAATTGAGTTCGTCGTTCCAGAGCGAGCTTGCGTCGATCGCAACGTTTGAGGAGACGGTTAGCTCGGAGGTTAGGGTAATCGTTTGCCCTTGGAGCGAGGGCGCGAACGCGATTGTCGCAACGCTCGACGAGGCGAGCGCTTCGCGCAGCGAGGTTAGACCGTCGTTGGGATCGGAAAGGTCGAGCGCAGTCGTAACGATCGCGGCGGTCGCTGCGGCTTGCGCGTCGCGTAACGGGGATACGCTGAGCATTTCGCGCGCTTCCAGGTTTTCAAAACGCAGAATCCTATTGCGCGCGTCGTTGCGAGCGTGCCCGTAGCGTTCCCTTCTGAAGCAGTTTAAATAGGACATTACATTCTCTCCGCAGAGTTATTGCGTCTCTCGACGACGCGTCTGAAATTCGATCGTTTTGCGCGTTGCGCGAGGATCCGTTTCCTCCGTCGTATTCTACCGCAACGTCGCGAGTTGGTCAACAAGGGAATTGGCTTGACCGTCTAACACGGCGCGCTAACCCGGACATGGAAGCATGCCTACCGTTCGAAGCGTCCTCTTCTAGGACGGAGCGCCTACGGTGGAAGCGCGTTGCGGTCAGCAAGTGTGAATTTGGAATTGGCGCCGACTTTGCAAATAGGACGTCGTCCGGCGTGCGCAACGGCTTACGCCGGGCACATTCATAGCGACGCTTAAAGCGCGCAGCATGAAGGAGGCACAAATATGAACTTTTCACCCGACCTTTTAACTGTAAAATCTCAAGAGGCGATTTCGACCGCGCAACGCCTAGCGGTCTCGAAATCCAATCCTGAAGTTAGCGGTCTGCATTTACTGTCGGCGCTCCTTGAAGAGCGAGACGGGAATATTGCGCCGATCCTAGACGCGATCGGCGCGGACGTAGAGCGTCTGAAGTCTGCGGTCGACGCGGAAATTGGTCGACTGCCGCGCGTCTCGGGAGGCAGTCCGACGCCGGGCGCCGAGTTCCAGAAGATACTCATTAAGTCCGCCGAAGAAGCGACGACGCTTACCGACGAGTTCATCTCGACGGAACACCTGCTCCTCGCGCTCGCCGACGTCGAGGGCAAAGCGAAGAATCTCCTCGATCTCTTCGCGCTCGATCGCGCAAAGCTCCTCGAAGGAACCGCAAAAGTGCGCGGCGGCAATCGCGTTACCGATCGCGAGCCCGAAGGAAAGCTCCAAGCGCTCGACAAATACGGAATTAACCTCGTCGAACGCGCGCGTCAAGGGAAACTTGACCCCGTTATCGGACGCGATTCCGAAATTCGACGCGTGATTCAAGTCCTGTCACGACGTACGAAGAACAACCCTGTGCTGATCGGCGAACCCGGCGTCGGTAAGACGGCGATCGTCGAGGGCCTGGCAAGTCGAATCGTCGCCGGCGACGTTCCGGAAAGTCTTAAGGACAAGATCGTGGTCGCGCTCGATATGGGCGCGCTTATTGCTGGCGCGAAATATCGAGGCGAGTTCGAAGAGCGCCTGAAGGCGGTTCTTAAAGAAGTGGAAGACTCGTGCGGGCGCGTGATTTTGTTTATCGACGAATTGCACACGGTGGTCGGGGCGGGCAATCAGCAGGGGGGCGCTGACGCCGCGAACTTGCTCAAGCCAGCGTTGGCGCGCGGCGACGTGAAATGCGTCGGCGCGACGACGCTCGACGAATACCGTAAATACGTCGAAAAAGACGCGGCGTTGGAACGTCGTTTCCAGCCGGTTATGGTCGACGAGCCGAGCGTGGAGTCGTCCCTTGCGATTTTGCGCGGTTTGAAGGGGCGTTACGAACAGCATCATAAGGGAGTTAAGATAACCGACTCGGCGCTCGTCGCGGCGGTCGAACTCTCGAATCGATATATTTCCGATCGATTCCTGCCCGATAAAGCGATCGACCTTGTCGACGAGGCGATGAGCCGCCTAGCGATGGAGTTGCAGAGCGTTCCAACGGAGATAGACGACGCGCAACGTCGACTCGTCCAGCTTAAGATAGCGGAAAGCCAGTTGCTCGACGAGACGGAGCCGAGCGCGGTCGCGCGTCTGGAGGAGATTCGCAAAGAGATAGCGAAGAAGAACGAAGAACTCGCGGAACTCAATATTCGTTGGGAAAAGGAGAAGAGCGGGGTCGGCGACGTTCACCAGCTACGCAAGACGATCGCGGAGAAGGAGCAGGCGTATAAGACGCTCGACGGCGCGATCAAGCGCTCGTTCCTTCAAGGCAAGCCCGCTGATAATTCGGAGTTCCAGAAGCTCTCCGATCTCGATACCGAAATTCGTTCGTTGCGCGAGCAACTTGCGAAGATGGAGACGACGGAGTCGAAATCGACCGGGACGGACGGAGACAAGCAACCGAAACGGCTATTGCGTCAGGTCGTGGGTCCGGACGAGATTGCGGAAGTGGTATCGCTTTGGACCGGCGTGCCGGTCGCCAGAATGATGGAGACGGAACGAGCGAAATTAATCGTGCTAGAAGATCGTCTGCACAAGCGCGTCGTCGGTCAGTCTGAAGCGGTCGACGCGGTCGCGAACGCAGTGCGTCGCAGTCGTAGCGGCCTGCAGGATCCGAATCGTCCGATCGGCTCGTTCCTCTTCCTGGGTCCGACGGGCGTCGGTAAGACGGAGCTGTGCAAAGCGCTTGCGGAGGCGCTCTTCGACGACGAAGGCGCGATCGCGCGTTTCGATATGAGCGAGTTCATGGAGAAACACACAGTTTCGCGTCTGATCGGGGCCCCTCCGGGATACGTCGGCTACGACGAGGGCGGCGTTCTAACGGAAGCGATTCGTCGCCGTCCGTATTCGGTCGTTCTCTTCGACGAGATCGAGAAAGCGCATCGGGACGTCTTTAACATCCTCCTGCAAGTTCTAGACGACGGTCGGCTTACTGACAATCAAGGTCATACGGTTGACTTTACGAATACGATAATCGTTATGACGTCGAACCTTGGCAGTCAGGCGATACGCGAAATTACGGCGCAGGGCGGCTCAAAAGAGGAGATCGAGGACGCCGTCGATACGATTCTGCGCGGGAAATTCCTTCCCGAGTTCCTCAATCGAATCGACGAAACGATCGTCTTCCAACCGCTCGATCGTTCGCAAATCGGCAAGATCGTCGAGATTCAAGTCGCGAAATTGCAGAAGACGCTCGAGAAGCAGGGGATCGACCTTGCGCTTACGCCGCGCGCGATTCAGGGAATCGCCGAGCTCGGCTACGAGCCGGAATTCGGCGCGCGTCCTCTCAAACGCGTGATTCAGCAGAAGCTTCAGAACCCGTTAGCGCTTGAACTCATTAAGCGCCCAGCGAATCCCGACGCGACCGGCAAAGCGCGCCGCGCGATAACCGTCGACTACGACGGCGCCAACTTTAGTTTCGATTTCGCCGACGTTGCTGCGGACAAGAAATAAACGATAGAAAGACTTAATTTCGGCAAGTTATTGCCGATCTAGCAAACGAACGGCTCCGGCGCGTCGTGCGCGCGTCGTGGCCGTTCTGTTTTTTCATTTCTTTTGCAACGCCATTGCGGCGGCGATATCTGCTTGTGTGCACCCGAGCGGAGTAAACTGTGGGTCGTGTAAAAGAGCGTCTGCAGAATGTGTGCGCAGTAGTAACCCGATCATTTGCACGCGTCCTTCTTCTCGTCCTTCTTCTCGCCCCATTTTTAGCCCCTTTTTCAGCCCCTTTTTCATCCCCCTATTTTCTCCTTCTTCCCTTTCCTCCTTGAGTCTTTTTTCTATGAACTTATCTAGCGTCGTACTCATCTTTATAATCCCCTTTTTGTCTTTTTTTAGCCATTTTCCACGTTTGGCGAGCGATTGAAAATGCATTTTATCCGGATCCGTTTC
>CADCOO010000047.1 GCA_902803085.1 uncultured Planctomycetota bacterium | reverse complement strand
CGTCGATTTAACGTGCGCGCCCTTTTCGTCGACGACGGATAAAACGCAAAGCTTAACGCCGCGTTTGGCGAGATTCGCCTCGCAGTAGTTCCATATGTCGAGAACGTTAAGCCGGACGTCTGCGCCGAACGCGAACTCAATCGCTGGAGCGCGATCGTCTTGCTGACTGAATCCAACGCCGGAACTGAGCCAAGAGACGCGCTCGGTATCGGCGGAAGCGCGTAGCGTTTTGAACGATTCGCCGTCGTGCGCTTGGAGCGTCAAGCCTCCGTCTGGAACGATAGTAAATCCGACGTCGTTCGGTTCGAGCGAGAACTTTCCAACGACCCAGGCGGGCATGATTTCAACGAAGACGGTCGCTTTTTCAGCGACGAGTTTGATTTCGTTCTCGCCAGGCTGAGTCGCGCCGTTGAGATCGAAGACTCCGAACGCGCGATCGAACTTCCACGCGTTCGGAATTCGCTCGACCGGCTTGCCGTTGCAGTAGACTTTGAACATATCGGGACTTTCAACGACGAATTTCAAGTCGTCGATCTTGTCGTCCGATTTGGCGAAGCGATAGATCAGTTCGAACCCGGATTCGTCGTCGAAGCGCTTAGTAATCAGTTCGTCTTTATACTGGACGCCGTTGTCCCACGGGGATTTCGGATAGCCCTTCTTATTCCAGAACCATCCGTTGGCGCGATAAAAGTACTCATTTTCGAGAGTTTCGTCGCCGAGCTTGACGGTAACGTAGTCCATAACGAGAACGTTTTCGTCGAGAGGTTGAATCGATTTGAGGGCGCCGTTTTTAACGAGCTCGGCAACGGTAATGACGTTTGGAGTCTTAGTCTGACGCGCGTCGCTTGATTTTGCCTTTCGCGACGCGACGAGCAGGAGCGATTCGCACGGCTTGAGATCGAAGTTGAGCTTGTCGTAGGGCCTAATTTCGCCGGTCTTGAGCGCAAACTCTTCAAGGGTCGCGTCTTTCCAATCGTCGCAGAATACGATCTCGCCCGAAGCGTTTTCCTCAAGGTCAATATTGCACAAGAAGAATATGAGCGCGTCTTGCGTTTCACGCGCCATGTGGAAGAGATTGTCGGCGTTAGATTTAGGTAGCGCTACGACAGGCTGCGCCTTGCGCGCCTCTTGAACGAGCGCGTCGACGTCTTTTGCGACGAGCGCCTTAGAGACGGCGTCGAGCGCGTCGTAATCCTCTTGCGCGTCGACTTTGAGGGAGTTGGGGTCGCGTCCTCCGACGAGCGAGAGGTTGGCGTCGAGCGAGACGATCTTACCGCCGTTTTGCGCGAATTGCGCGAGGAGTTTCGTCGTTTGCGCGGCGAGGTTCTCGAGTCCCGGCGGAAGAACGACCGTCTCATAGGAGGCAAATCCGACGTTGAACTTGGCGCCGTCGACGCTTCCAATGCGTTTGATCATATCCTCGGAGCCCAAATCGTAGTCGATCTGCTCGCTTTCGAGTCGGTTCAGAAGATTAGTGAAAGCGACGGCGATTCCTTCCTTCTTACCGTTCTCGGCGCCGGAATCGGCTTGGTACGTCCATTCGGTCGAGGTTGGCTCAATAATGAGGAACCGCTCTTTCGAGAGCTGGCCGCGCGAAAGGATATAGGAAAGACGCGTCCAGTAGTCTTCAAGTTTCGAATACTGCTCGAACCACGGGGAATGATAGGAGAAAGTCTGCGGATGGTCGTGCTTGCGCGCGCCTCGAATCGAAATGTAGGAGAGGTGTTCGTCGCACGTATTGACGCCGAGCGCATAGGACCAGTCGCCCAGGCGTTTGAGATCGGCAAAACGAATGTCGTACCCGCCGGCGCCGTAATTTTCCGACAAAGTGCGCGCTCGTCCAGATTGGTGCGCGACCGACGCTAACTCGCGTACGGAACGCGCGTTGCCGAATTGCGAATGGTGCGTTTTGGAGAAGTTGTTCATGAGGAGGTCGATCGCCGGACGCTGGCGCCAGAAGGCGGTCGCCATACTGTCGGGGACGTTGTGCGCGTTGGGCCACTCATGCTCCCAATCGTGACCGGTGTACTGAAGCCCGACCGTTTCGCAATACTCCGCCAGGGGACGATGCCAACGTTCGGCGAAGAGCTGCATAACGACGTCGTAGTAGTCGTAGCGCACGCGTTTCCAGTCGCCAATCGGCGCGACGAGGGAGCCGAGATTCGGAACGAGATCGTACCCGCAACGCTTTTGAAACTCTTCCGCGAAATCGGGCGCCCAAGAGAACATCCCAGCCGGCGCGACTTGCGGCTCGTCGGTGAAGGCGCCCGGTATCAGTTTGCCGAATTCGTCGCCAAATCGTTCGCGATACCATTCGTGCGTAATCTCAATGAATTTATCGACAACGCCCTTCTGAATGAGATTGACGTAGGTCTTGCCGCCGAACCATTGAGAAGCGCCCGCGAATTGCGCGCGCGCGACGATCCATCTGGCGTCGGGCGCGGATTTATCG
Source organism: uncultured Planctomycetota bacterium (assembly GCA_902803085.1). GTDB lineage: Bacteria > Planctomycetota > Planctomycetia > Pirellulales > Thermoguttaceae > RUG369. The sequence goes on along the minus strand of CADCOO010000047.1, from coordinate 1,090 downwards.
GGCACGGCGCGTTTGGCGTCGCGCGCGTCGAGTATTTCTTTCGTGCGATCTTGCGTCGTCCCGTCTGCGCGCAGTTCAACGAGGTAGCGTACGGCGTCGCCCGCCGTCCAGTTTCCGTTCGCGTCGACGAGAGAATCGACGAAGACGACGTCGAGCCCCATTCCGCGCGATTCCGGCATAGCTTCCGGCACGTATCCACCGGCGAAACCCGAGGGGTAGGAGTTTTCGTCGTAGATCCAGATCTTCATTCCGCGTTTACGCGCTTCGTCGAGGGTCGCGGTCCAAAGCGCCTTCCAGTCGTCGGTTAGATAGGGCGTTGCGAGTCCCGGTCGCGGATGAACGAACGCTTGATCGACGTGCTGCGCGTTGAGGTCGGCGAGGGTGGAACGCACTTGATCTTCAGTGAGCAGGTCGTTCCAAACCCATAAGGGCCCGGTCGCGTAATCGACTCCCGGCTTGGCGAAGTTCGCGCGCATTTCGTCGACGGGCGTATTGGCAACTTTATTGAGCGCGGAGTGCGTCGGTAGGTAATTTGACGTTTCGGGGACTTGATATTTAGCCGGCTCGTCCGCGTTCGCTTGAATTGACGAAACGATAATGGCAAAGAGAGCGCACGCAAGGACGGCGCCGACGGCTAACTTCAAAGAGGATAAACGTTTCAAGTAATCGACCCTTGTAATAAAAGAGAGGCGCGTCGTAACGCTAGCATGATAAATCTATGTACGACGCGCGTTGTGACGTTACCGACCGGTCAGATTGCTATTAGCGGTTCTGATCGCGGTTGGGACGGCGACCTTCGCCTCCGTTTCTGGGAGCGCGATTTTGGAAGCGATCCATCATCTGAGCGTACTTTTCAATTTCCGCGTAGTCGATCGCCGAAAGCGTGCCGGGCGCGTCGAGTTTGGAATTGAGGAGTCCCGGGAAGGGCCAGTCGAAGTTGACGATTACGAGCTTATCGCCGTAGACGATCGCTTCGCACGGTTGGTCGAGCGAGCCGTCCATTCCGTCGGTATCGTCGTTCTTCCAGAGAATCGTCGGGCGAATCGTTTCGCCCTTAGCGCACGGCTTGAAGGTCCAGATCGCGTTATTG
>CADCOO010000046.1 GCA_902803085.1 uncultured Planctomycetota bacterium | reverse complement strand
TCGGTTGGAACGTCGTTGGCATAGTCGGCGTTTGGGTCGTCATATGGGACCTCCGGTTATGGGGCGTGGCGTAATTTTCTCGCGTCGCAACGCAAGCGGTATCGATTATAGCGATTGCAAATTAAATTTTCAACAGAGTAGCGGAGCGCGTTTTGAAAAAGGTTGAGTTTTCATCGTTCAAGCGGATTCGAGAACGTTTGCATTAGCGACGTTCGTTTGTTATAATGCTACGGTAGCGGCGTCGCGCTATGATTTTCTAGCGCGTCGAGCTCAGAGATTACTCAATAACGACGGAGTTAGGTTGATGCAACGAACGTTTTTATTCCTAGTATTTTATCTTGCAACGGCGACTCTTTGGGCGCAAACTTCGTTTCGAGTCGGTCTGCTCGTCGACGAACAGCCATGCGCGCCCGCGCGCGTGGAATCGGACGAATTCCTTGAGATTTGTCAGCGCGTTTTCACCGACGTTGAGGCGCTAGCGCCCGGCGAAACCGGAGTCGTCGCGTTGCGCGACGGTCGCGCCGTCGAATTGAACCGCGATTACGATTTCCTGCTCGTCTATCAAGGGGACGATATCGTTCAGAATAGCGCGCTCTTTTCCGAGTCGACGGTTTCAAGCGTTCGCGCGTTTTACGAGTCGCAGGGTCGCGGCGGGCTGCTCCTGCTAGGCGGCGCGGTTGCGCTCGTTAAGCCTCTCGGACTTGCGCCGGAGTTTAAATCGAAGCCGCTCACGTTCGGGGAAGATCGGGCGCAATTGGGAATCGCGCCGACGAATCCAGAGAGCGCCGTCTTTTCCGGACGCGTCGACGGCTATCCGGACGCGAACTATTGGATGACGAACGCGGCGTTTCCCGCGTTTGCGTCGGTCTCGTACGGCGCGTCGCCCGAGGGAACGCTCGGCGCGGTATTAGGGGAATCGACGAATCCGAGCGAGCCGTTTGCGCTCTGGGCGAGTTTGAACGCGTCGAGTCGCAAGGTCGGCGCGATTGCGTTGCCCGTGCGCGTTTCGCCGCTCTGGGACGCGGCGGCGCCGGAGTTTCGCGAGAATTTCACGAGTTTGCTAACGAACCTTGTCGCGCTCGTCGGCAAGCCGCTTTCCGAAGAGGACGTTACGAAGCCGCTCTATTCGTCGCCTGATTTCGCCGCCCTGGCGCGCGCGCTCGACTGGTACGAAGAGAATTTCGACGAGGAAGAGCTTCCCGATCTTGCAAGCTACGTCGAACGATTGGCGGAACTGCGTAAACGGTACGACGCGCTCGATCTCAAGAGCGCTGAAGACGCGACTCGACAGGAGTACGACTCGATTGTCGCCGATTTCCAGACGTTGCAACGCGAAGCGCTTCTTGCGAACCCCGAAATTGATTTCGACGAATTCCTTTACATACGCCGCGATCCCGCGCAGATGGGCTTGCCAGAGAATTATAATAGCAACTCCGTCCTGCCCCCGACCGGCTATCGAGACGAAATGCGTCGCTTTAATTTCCGAACCGACGAATCGAATCTCGTCTATAAGCCGGCCCAAGACGTATTCGTCGGCGATCTCGAACTCTACTACGACGCGACGAAAGTCCTCTTTTCTTCGCCCGATCCGGCCTCGAATAACCGCTGGCGCGTTTGGGAGCTGCCGCTCGATCATGCTGACGCGCAGCCTCGTATTGTGCCGCTTATCAATCAGGACGACGTCGATAATTACGACGCGTGCTATCTGCCGGACGATCGGATTATCTTCTGCTCGACGGCGTGCATGTCGGGCGTGCCGTGCATTAATGGAAAAGGGCACGTCTGCAATTTGTACCTCATGAATCTCGACGGTTCTATTCGGCAACTTACGCTGGAACAGGATCACGACTGGAACCCCGTCGTTATGAACAATGGGCGCGTTATGTACCTGCGCTGGGAGTACGTCGACCTGCCGCACGCGTTCTCGCGCATTATGTTCCATATGAATCCGGACGGAACGAATCAGTCGGAACTCTACGGCAGCGGATCCTACTGGCCGAACTCCGTCTTTTACGCGCGTCCGCTGCCGGGCGATTCCGGGAAGTTTCTTGGAATCGTCACGGGACACCATGAACTGAATCGTCAGGGCGAACTGATAATCTTTGATCCTGCAGCCGGGCGTAAGGAAGCTTCCGGGGTCGTTCAGCGGGTTCCGGGCTACGGCAAAGAAGTTCAGCCGATCGCGTGCGACCTTCCGATCGCGCAAAGCTGGCCGAAATTCCTGCATGCGTATCCGATTTCGGAAAACGTCTTTCTGGCGTCGTGCCAACTTGGACCCGGTCAGGGCTGGCAGGTTTGTTTGGTCGATACGTTCGACAATATCGTTCCGCTTCTCTCCGAGGACGGAAACGCCGTGATTGAGCCGATTCCGCTCCGCGAAACGGAACGCCAGCCGATGATACCCGATCGCATTGACCCCGAGTCGTCGACGGCTGAAGTCTTTATTGCGGATATCTACGAAGGGGAGGGCTTAAAGGGCGTTCCGCGCGGCGAGGTGAAGTCGCTCCGCATTTTCAGTTACGAATTTGCGTATCAGGGAATGGGCGCGGAGCCGTACAGCGTCGGCCTCGACGGACCGTGGGACCCGCGTCGCATTTGGGGCACGGTTCCGGTCTGCGAAGACGGATCGGCGTCCTTTAAGATTCCCGCGATGACGCCGATCGCGATTCAGCCGCTCGACGCGAACGGTAACGCGGTGCAAATTATGCGCAGCTGGATTACGGCGCTTCCGGGCGAGGTCGTGTCGTGCGTCGGATGCCACGAGCCGCAGAATTCGACGTCGCCGACGAATCCACGCACAATAGCGGCGCAAAGCGCGCCCGCTGAGATAGCGCCTTTCTACGGCGACGCGCGCGGCTTTTCCTTTGAACGCGAGATTCAGCCGATTTTGGATAAATATTGCGTCGAATGTCACTCAGCAGAAAGCGCGACGATTAAACGCATGATTGCCGACGGCGAACTCGACGAAGGGGTCTGGGAGTCCGAAACGAGGGAAGGGGAACGCTTTCCGACGGGACGTCTGCCGATCTTTACGCGCGGCGCCGCGGCTCCTTCGCTCGTTAAAGGGAACTACATCGCGGATAAATCGCCGATTTCGCCCGCATATTATCAGTTGCGTCGCTTCGTCTTTACCCCGACGAAAGAGAGTCAAATGCCGACGCACCCGGTTTACGATTTCCACGTCGACACTCAACCGTTAGCGCAAATACTCAAACGCGGACATTTCGGCGTCGAATTGGATCCGGAATCATGGTCGAAGTTGGGAATGTGGATCGATTTGAACGCGCCCTATTTCGGCAACTGGGGAGATATGCTTCGCAAGGACGATATCAATCTCGTTAAGAAACAGTCGGCGCGCCGCGAAGAGTTGCGGCAAATGTTTGCGCAGGGCGTTCCGCAATTGGACGACGATCCCGACGTTGGTCTGGCTACTCAAGAGACGGCGCCAGACTCGAATCTCCGCGTGCGGTTTACTCGAGAATTTACGGCAGATCGAGAAGTAGCGACTAATAGCGAGTCGGAACCAGGCGAGCAAGTCTTTAGGATTGCCGAGGGCGTCGACGTTCTGTTTAAAAAGATTCCGAATACGAATCTGCACGTCGGCGTCTATGAAGTTACGAACGAGCTCTATAAGCTCTTCGACCCGACTTTCGACGCCGGAATTGAATACGCCGACTTTATTCAGTTTAGTCCCGGCGAGCGCGCCTGGCTGCTCTCGCGCGCCCAACAGCCGGTTGCGCGCGTCTCCTACGAGGACGCCGAGCGATTCTGCGCGTGGCTCTCGGAGAAGACCGGTAAGAAATGCCGACTTCCAAGCGCGACCGAATGGCGACGCTTTGCCGCCGGCGGCGAGTCAACGGCGCCTCTTTGGTCGAAAGACGGCGATTATTCGCATTTCGAGAATCTCGCCGACTCGACCTTTGCCGAAATTTCCGGGTTCGGCTGGCGCGGACGCGTCGAGACCTTGCCCGATTGGCGACCCGTCGACTGGAGCGTCGACGACCATAGTCGCGTCTCCGCGCCGGTCGGCTCGTATCAAGCGAACGCCTTTGGGCTCTTCGACGTCTTCGGGAACGTTTCCGAATGGACGAGTTCCGATCTCGTCGAGACCTGCTCGGTCGTCGACGTGAAAGACGGCTCGACGGTAAAATCGACGTCGACGGCGCAGAAGATCGTTTGCGGCGGCTCGTGGCGCACGCGCGCAAAGGACGCGATCAGTGATTCCTATCGCGCGTACCCTGCGCATTATCGAGCGCGCGACGTGGGATTTAGAGTCGTTTTTGAAGAGTAGCGATTCTCGCGCATAGCGCGTTCGTCGCGGTCGTAGCGAACGCGCTGTGCGCCGCCGTAATTTCATGACATACT
>CADCOO010000045.1 GCA_902803085.1 uncultured Planctomycetota bacterium | reverse complement strand
TAAGGCGACGCTCCGTCCCGGCGCGTCGGTCGACGAAATCCTCTCGATGACCGTCGTCGATTTCAACGGCGAAACGGTCGCCTTCTCGAACTTTGGCAAAGTCGAACGAATCGAGGAGCAAGACGATTCGGAACGTATCTCAGCCGATTCGCTAACGTTTAAACAAGGCGAGTCACTCGCGCTCGTTGTCGGCGTCGGCGACGGTAAAGGAACCGGCGACTCGACGGAAGTAAATTTCAGATTGACCGCCGAAGACGGCGCCGTTTACGACGTCAACAACGACTTTTCATGGGAACGCAATCCCAACGGAACCTGGAGCTACGGCATGGCGCCCGCCGGCGAACAGCCGAATTTAGACGCCTTTACGCTATTTGAAGTCGGACAGAAGACGCTCGCCTTCGAACCAATCGGACGATTCTCTAATCCCGCCTCCGACGTCTGGCAAAACGAACTCGCCGACACGCACCCGTACAAGCCGGTTCCCCACTCCGCAGCTATTATCGAGGAACTGAGAACGCACGCGAAAAACGGTCAGCCCGTCTTCCTTTCGGAATATGGAATTGGGAGCGCCGTCGATCTCTGGCGACTAACGCGCTACTACGAGGAATATCGCGCGGAAGACGCCGCCGACGCCAAGCATTATCGTTCGCGATACGATCGATTTATGGCGGATTGGGAACGCTGGAAACTTGACGAAATCTTTGCGACTCCGGAAGACTTCTTCCGTCAGGCTATTGCCGGTATGGCGGAACAGCGACGCATTGGAATTAACGCGATTCGTTCCAATCCGAACGTCGTCGCGCACAGCGTTACGGGAACGCACGATCAAGGAATCTCCGGCGAAGGGCTCACGACGATCTTCCGAGAACTTAAACCGGGAACCGTCGACGCTATGGCCGACGTCTTTGCGCCCGTTCGATTCTGCAATTTCGTCGAACCGGTCCAAGCGTACGTCGGTCAAAAGGTTCGAATTGAATCGGTTCTCGTCAACGAAGACGTCCTACCGCCCGGCGAATACCAAGTCCGCTATCTCGTCGTCGGTCCGAAAAACGAACGTTTCTTCGATGAAACCCGGACGCTTACCGTCCCCGGTCGAGACGGAGGTTCCGAGCCGCCATTCTCGATTCCCGCGATGACGGCGGAATTCGTCGTCCCTCTAACGGCGTCCGAAGGAGAATGTAAATTCTACGCCGAGATTCAGCAAGGCGGCGCGGCGGCAGGCGGAGTCGAGCGATTTTATACTTTCGACCGGCGGCGCTTCCCGCTCGTAGGGCCCGAAAAGATTTGGGTTTGGGGCGACGATCCCGATTTGCTCGCCAAGCTGCGCGTTATCGACGTCGCCGCCGAGCCATTTACCCTTAAAAACGGAAAAGACGCGCAGCCCGCGCCGGGAGATCGCATTGTCGTCGGAAAAACGACGAATCGTAAAACAAGCGAAGAGTTTGCCAAACTCTTTAATCTCGCGCAGTCCGGAGTCGGCGTCCTCTTCCTCTCGCCCGACGTTTTCTCCAACGGCGCGAATCCCGCCGCCATGCTGCCCTTCAAGGTCAAAGGCGAATTCAATCGCATGCCGAACTGGTTGTATCATAAAGACGACTGGGCAAAGCGCGATCTCGCCTTCGACGGTCTCCAAGCTGGTTGCGCGCTCGATTACGTCTACTACCGCGACGTCGTTCCCGTCGTAACTTTTAAGGGGCAGGAGCCGACTCCCGACGTCGCGATCGCGGGCGGATTCAGTACGCAAATGGACTACGACTCAGGTCTTTCGATGGCGGAATGGAGATTCGGGCGCGGCAAGATCGTCTTGTCGACCTGGCTCATTCAGGAGAATTTGCCGAGCCCAATCGCCGAAAGAATGTTGCGCAATCTCCTCATTAAGATCAAGTCGAATTCATCCGCGACGCAACAAGTTAAAGAGTAATTAGTTATACCGTTAAATCATAACGGCGCCGCAAGAGACGACGCGTTCATCTCTTGCGGCGATATTATTTAGCAACAATAGGAAAACGCCAATGTTAAAACGAATCGTCTTTACCGTTGCGCTCGCTCTCGCCATAAGCCAAGCGATAGCGTTAGCCGACAATTATGCGACGCCGCGCAAAAAACTCATTGAACTCGGCTGGGATATTCCAACGACGCGCTATCTCAAAGAGCGTTGGCGTGAAATGGAAGAAAACGCGCCCTTCGACGGCGTCGTCTACGACCTCGTCGCGACCAACGTCAATGGGGACGTCGACTCCAGCCAAACGCTCTTTACGCCTAATCGCTGGAATCGCGACGACTTCCAAACGTGCGTCGACGATCTCAAAGCATGCGACTTCCAACGCTATAAGCACAATTTCATAAGAATTAACTTCCATCCCGCAAATTTCGACTGGCAAGACGACGACGCATGGAACGCCGTTTCCGAGAAAGGCGCCGTCTGCGCATGGGTCGCCAAAGAGACTAACGGCAATCTCTGCCTCGATTTCGAATCGTACGGCGCGCAACTCTTCAGATATGACGCCGAAAAGAATCTATCCTTCGACGAAGCCAAGGCGCTCGCTCGCCGACGCGGCGCGCAATTCGGCGACGCCGTCGTCGCGGAAAAGCCCGACGTCGTCTTCCTATGCCTATGGATGAACTCGATCAACTACCACGCCGGACGCTCAGAACGCCCCGACTCGATTTTGAGAGGCGGCCATTACGGTCTTTTACCGTCGTTTATTGACGGTTTGCTCGACGCCGCCGCCCCCGAAACTCGCTTTGTGGAAGGCTGTGAAAACGGATACTATATGAACGGACGCGAGGAATATCAACGCGCGTCCCTCAACGCCTTACTGACGACGGGACCGGGCGTTGCTCTTGTAAGTCCTGAAAATCGAGCTAAATATCGCGCGCAGGTCTCCTCAGGTTTCGGATTCTATCTCGATATGTACAGCAACCCTGAAGGCTCTAGCTATTATCGCGGTCCTGAACCGGGCGAGACGCGTTTCGATCGCCTTTGCGCCAATCTAACCGCCGCGTGGGACGCCGCCGACGAATACGTCTGGGTATACGGCGAGCAGAAGCGATGGTGGGCGCCGGAAAATAACGCCGAATGGAAATCGTGGGAAGAGGCGCTGCCCGGCATAACCGATTTCATCGACGAGCTTTCAAACCCCGACGGTTTTCTTGTCAAACTTAAAGACTCGATCTTTAACTCTTCGGGCGCTAAGAATCTCATTGTAAACGGCGACTTTGCCGATCGTTCAACTCAACCCGACGGGACGCCTTCTTTCGCAAATTGGGGAACGTGGCGCTACGAGGAATCGTACGGCAAATTCATTGACGCGCAAGGCAAGCCCGGCATACGCGGCGATATAAGCGCGTGCTACATTCAGAGCGTCCCCGCAGAACCCGGCAAATTCTATTTCGTCTATGGTAAAATTGGTATGGACGAATCGGTAGACGCCAATCTCACCGCGCGCTGGCAGGACGCCGACGGTCGCTGGGTTTCCGAATGGCAAGACGTGCGGATCGTCCCGAAACGCGATTCCAAACCCGACGCCAACGGTCGCCGCGAAGCGTATGCGCGCGTAAAAGTTCCTACCGACGCCCATAAGCTCGTCGTACTTTTATCCGCAAGCGCGACGACGACCGAGGGAACCGCTACCTTCGACGACGTCAGAGTTTATCCGGTTCAATAGCGCAAATAGAAGTTTAGAAATATAAAATAACGTCGCGTAGGACTTCGAATCTTACGCGACGTTTTTTCTTAGCGAACGTCTGCGACGACGGTTGTTAAATCAACTTAATGCGGCACGATCGTTTCCGGCGGGACTTGCCAATCGTAGACGCCGCCCGTGCGATAATCGCGTCCTTCAATCTCCGGTAAAATCTGACGCAAGTGGCGATCGAACGCGCCGGTATGCTCGGCGGGACTTGGAGTCGCATGCCACGCCGCGTTCGCGCCGGCCGTAAAGATGTTGCGCATATCGTCGCCGTACAGTTTGTGCCACGTCGTGCAGAGCAACCCGTACGCGCCCTTATCGACGACGCTCTGGCCAAGGCTGCGAATCCCTTTGACGTTAATCCAGGGACACGCAAGAACGTCGAATCCTTTGTCCATAAAGTATTTCGTAGTCGGCCACGTTTCATTCTCTTTTGGCGCGTCGTACTGCCAGTCGCAAATAACGATATCTTTGGGCAACTTGTCGACAAGTCCGCGAGTGCGTTGATTGCCGCCAACCGTGTACCCGCGAAATTCAGACGACTCAACAAGCATGTCGTGCCACATCATAACGCGGCAATTCTTCTCTTTGAGAAGATCGTGAAAATGCGTTATCCAATCGGCAAGCGCGTCGACGTAGTTCCCTTTACGGCGCGCGATAAAGCTCGTGCCGGCCGAGTACGCTTCGTCGCAACCGATGTGGAAATACTCCGGTTGGTCAAAGACGTCGTAGAGTTCGAGAACGCACTTCGAAAGGAGTTCGCGCGCGGCGGGATTATACACGTTCCAGGTCCACCCGTCCGGCTCGAAGAGGGGCTCCATTTCTGGATGGAAATCGAGAATCGTATGCTTGCCGGTCGCGCCGCGCGCGGCAGGCGCGTGCCCAAAGAGATTAATCTGCGGAATCAGTTCGACTCCAAGGCTCTTGCCGAGTTCAACAAGACGTTTCACTTCCTCCTTCGACGTGTGAAATTCGCTCCAGCAGAACGCGTCGCTCGCTTCAAAGGGATAGACGCCCCAGAATTCAAGAACGACGTAGTTGAATTTGTAGTAGGACGCCATGCGAATGGAGCGTTCGATAAAGTCGGCGCGCGTCTCGGGGAACCAGCATAAGTGAATTCCGCGAAACGCGATCGTCGGCGCGTCGTCGATCGTCAGTTCGGGAATGAAATAGCGGGACGTCGCGGTCGAAGCGGTATCGCTAAAGGTCTCCGCAAGCTGTCGAAGCGTTTTGAAGGAGTCGCGCAGTCCGGCCAGATCGGTTGCGGCGACGACGAGCAAGCCTGAAGAATCGTTCTGACGTTTGGCGACCTCCTCAGGCGTCGCGTCCTCGGCGACGGTCGGATCGGAAATCGCAAAGCACCGATAGGCGTTTTTCTTTCCCCAAAAATCAGCGTCTTGGCTTAGACTCTTAACGAACTCTCCCTGCGCGGAATCTAGCGTCTTGTCGGCGTTCAGCTCGTCGTAATAGGCTTGAACCGATTTCGTTTCAAAGTTCGCGTCGGTACGGAAATACTTGCAAACTGTTGAACGAATCGCCTCGACGGCGCTCGCCGTTTCCGGCGCGACTATTGTTTCTTCCGGCAAAAGAAGAACGCAACGCAGTCGGGCGTTCCAGACGACGACGCCGCGTCCGTAGCTCGTTTCACGCGGAGTCGGGGTCAAACGCCCGTTATAGAAATTTACGTCGACTTGGTCGGCGGGTTGCATCGCAGGAGACGTCGAGACAGAAGTCAACGTCAAACCTAGCGCCAAGACGCCGTACGCTAAAGATTTAATCATTCCAATGCGCTCCTTATCAAATTCACGTATTGACCTTGCATCCAAACGATAGCGCACGGCTATCGTTTTCACAACGGTATTATACGCGCGTCGGCGAGGGTCTGCAAGACGACGATTCGTTAAGAAGCATAACAAAAAGCCCCGCGAGCGAACCCGCGAGGCTAATGTTGTATCGTTGATTCGGCGGAACTCAATTAGAAGGTTACGCCAACCGAAACGGCGCCGGTAAAGCCGGAATCACTGCCGTCCTCAACCGCCCAGTCGTAACGCGCGTCAGGCCGCACGAAGACGTTCTCAGTCGGGCGATAGTAGAACGCGAATCCAAGATCGTGGTAACGTCCCTTATCGCTGCCAGGAACGTAGGTTTGCGTATAGTATTCATAACGAATATTGGCGTCAAGTTTATCCGTAAGCTTATTGAAGACGTAACCGGCTACGCCAACCTGGCGATAAAGCTCTTCTTTCGTCGCGCGATCCGTCCAGGAGCCGTAATTCGTCGTCACGGCAATCCCAAGTTGTTCGCAAAGCTGCGACGACAACGTTACCGTTTGCAGATATTGATTCATATTCGGCAACGCCATTCCGGCATACTTGCCGGCGAGTCCATAATGGAATTCGTTAAACTCCGCGTTATGCGTCTGCATGAGACCGCTCGCGTAGCTCAACGTAAGATTCTCTGCAGGATTGAGCGTCGCGCCGAACAGGAAGCCCGTGTCGCCATTGCGATTTCCGAGGCTGTTGTCGAACCCGGAAACCATGCCGAAGTCAAAGGAGAGAACGTCGCCGGGCGCGTAATTAAAGAGAACGCCAGAGTGAGCCGTCGGCTCGTGATTAAACATATACGTGTGCGTATTGAGCGCGCAAGGAACGTTATCGAACGGTTCGTAACCGATAATGGTTCCAAATTTACCTATCTTCGCCGAGAGCTTGCCGACTCCAACCTCTGCATACGCCTGATATATCGACGCCGCGTACCCGTCGCCGCTAACCCCCCAACGGCCGTCGAATCCGCCGTCCACGCACTGCGCGTTCGTCGTGCCGAAGAGCGCGTCGACGCGCCCGCCGAAATCGACGCCTTTATACTTTGTGTCGACCTTCTTCTCGCCCGTCAGCCATATCTGGTTCAAATTCGTCGCATGACCGTTGCCTTTGCGCAAAAAGCCGTCGTACCACGAGCCGACCATACTGCCGCTGAACCACTTGACGTCCTCCGCGCTCGCTACCGGAGCGACGTTTACTGCAGGCGCGGCGCTATCCGGCTCTGCAGCCGCTTCCGCGTACGCAGTACTATAGGGGGCGTAACTATGCTGCGCCTGAGTCGCCTCGATCGTCGCTGGCGCGGGCGCGTTCGTCGCGACGTCTAAATCTTCGCCTAACGCCGCGCCGCCGCCGAAAATCGCCGCGCAGAGCGCCGTCGCCATACAAATGTTCTTCTTCATTCCTTTGACGCCTTCTGTTATGTCCCGCAGACGCTGAACGCTCTCGTCCAAATCGTCGTTCCACGCGAGCGGGACGGCTACATCCGTGTTAAATGGCGGCGACGCTCGGTCGACGCCAAAAGCCGTGTGGGAAACTTTCGGGGGTATCGGTTATTCTTCAAATAAGGGTTGACCCTTTTTTTCAAAAAACCGGCCTAGCTGATAAAAACCAACCAGTCAGAGCGCCGGTAATACAGATCAGAGAAAATAGGAAAAACGTCCGTTAGAAAATGGAGAAACTTAGCGGCAAAACCCACGTAACTACTGGAGCGCGCGCCGTTCGTGCCTTATAATAATGTCGTCGCCGTCGCGCGACGCAACGGTCAATCGCAACCAGGCGCGCGTCGCTCGCAACGCGCTCATAACGTCGAAAGTCGTGAAATGAAGAAGATCAAGTTCATCGCCTACTGTTTTATCGTCGTCGCGTTAATCGTCGCGGCGTGGACCTCGACTTGGACTGCGGACGATCATACGCCGGAAGTCGTCCAATTTCTCTCGCCGCACGGCGTCTTCTCGATTCTGCCGCCTCTCATTGCGATTACCCTCGCGTTCATTACGAAGAACGTCGTCGTCTCCTTGCTCGTCGGCGTGCTGAGCGCGTCCTATCTCCTCGCTCTTGAGCGCTTCGCGCCCGGCGCTTCGATTCCAATCGCATTCGATTACGCAACGCGCCATTTGCGCGACGCGGTCGCCGATCCGTGGAACGCCGGCGTACTATTACAATGCGGCGCGATCGGCGGACTCGTCGGTCTCCTCACGGCAAGCGGCGGCGTGCGTGCAATCGCGCAGGCGCTGGCTAAATTCGCGCGAGGGCCGATTAGTTCGCAGGTCATCGCGTGGGCGCTGGGGTTCTTCGTCTTCTTCGACGACTATGCGAACGTACAGATTCGCGGCCCGATTATGCGTCCGATTACGGACTACAACGGCGTCTCGCGCGAGAAGTTCGCCTTTATTCTCGACTCCTCCGCCGCGCCGATCGCCGGCATAGCGCTTATTTCGACATGGATCGGCACGGAGGTTTCGTACATTAGCGCGGGCTTAACCGACGCCGGACTCGATACGATTTCCCCCTACTCCCTCTTCGTCGAATCAATCCCGTTCCGCTTCTACAACCTGCTCACGCTCGCGTTCGTTCTACTTACGGCAATAACGCTACGCGAATTTGGCCCGATGCGTCGCGCGGAGCTTTTGGCGCGCCAGGGTTATCTGCGCGAAATCGACTCGCGCCTCATTCGTCGCGAAGACGCGGAAGCGATTGCAATCGAAGAAACTCCGATCGAGGAAGAAGCGGAGGAATTCGGAGACGCGTCGCAGAAGGAACGTCGCAAGGGCGCGTCTTTATGGGCGACGTCTCTCTATGCGGCGATCCCGTTGCTAGCGCTCATTATAGCGGCGTTCGTCTGCTTCTACGCGTCGGGACGCACAAAGATCCTCGAAGGGGAGGACGCGGCTAAAATTGAGGTCGTTCAGAATTTCTCTTTCAACTCCGTCCGCGCGTGCTTCGGCGAGGCGGACGCGTCGATCGCAATCTTTCAGGCGGCGGTTTTCGGCGGAATCGTCGCGTTTCTCCTATGCGTTTTGACCGGCAAGCTAACGACCTCGGAAGCCGTGCGCTATTGGCTCAGCGGCGTAAAGTCGCTCGCCTTTACCTTCGTCATTCTTATTCTCGCCTGGGCGCTCTGCGCCTGCATTGGAAAAGACGGACTTGGCGCCGCGAAATTCCTCGTCGCCGCCCTCTCTGACTCGACTCCGGCGTTCCTACTCCCAACGATGGTCTTCGTACTCGCGGCTATCGTATCGTTCGCGACAGGCACGTCGTACGGAACGATGGCAATTATTACGCCCCTTGCAATTCCCTTTGCCAACGAGCTTCTGCCGGGGAACCATGCGTTCTTAATCGCGTCGACAAGCGCGGTGCTCACGGGCGCGATCTTCGGGGATCACTGCTCGCCAATCTCAGACACGACGATTCTTTCGTCGACGAGCTCGCGCTGCGGACTCCTAGAACACGTTTCGACGCAGCTTGCATACGCGTTGCCTGTCGCGGCGATTTCGATCCTATTCGGTTTCCTCCCCGTCGGATTTGGGACGCCGTTGTGGATCGCCCTTCCCGTCGCCTTTGGCGCGCTTCTAGCGCTACTCTTCATTTGGGGGCGCAAGATTCCGAAAGACGTTCCGCAAGACGCGACGATTGAATGATTTTAAACCCCGAAACGCATTGAGGTCAAATAGCGAACGACATGAGCGCCCCGCACTCGAAACGTAGTCGCCGAGTTCAAAGGCAGGCGCCGCATAATAAAGCGCTTGCCTTTGAACGACTTGAGGAACGCGTAGCGCTC
>CADCOO010000044.1 GCA_902803085.1 uncultured Planctomycetota bacterium | reverse complement strand
GCCGAAATTCATATCTAACGGCGTCGAAGTCGATTCTTGAACGTCGCCTTGCGCGTCGGACTTTTCGCTCGGTTCGGCGTCAATTTCAGCGAGCGTTATATTTTCGGCGCCGCTCGGGTTTTTATGCGAAACAATTCGGTAATTGTTGCGAGATTGCGTTTCCTGTCCAGAATCAGCCTCCGACTTAAGCTCGTTCGCAAGACTCGACTCGTCGTTTTCCGGCGCGTTCACGTCGGTCTTCTGATAAGGGACGTCGTCCTTCGGACTCGAAGCGCTTTCTCCGTTGACGTCGGCGCGTTCGCTAGCGGAGCGTTCCGCATAACGAGAAATCGAATTGTTACGCCCGTGCAGACTGAACCAAAGAAGAACAAGGGACGCCAGGACGAACGGAACGCCAAAGGCGAGTATGTTCGACTTTTTCTCACGGCGTCGAGGGGATAATCGCCTCGTTTTCGACCAATCGACGTATTCGTCGTCGTCGGAATCGCGGTATCTTCGCGCTCGACGTGCGTTCGCGGCTTCTGGTCGGAAGTCGCGTTCTACTTCCCATTCGTCGTCGCGATAATTCTCGGGCGCCATGTTCTCCTCCTTGTTCAAGTTTTGTTCTCCGGAGCGAAGTTAATTCAATCCTTTTACTCTATATGCAATTTAAGAGCGCGCGTCAATAGTAAAATCGTAGGCGACGAACGCTAGCCGTAGCGAGACGGCCTCTTTTGGCAAATCGTACCATTCCTGAACGACGCGCGCGTAGACTGCCAGTTGTCGTCGATATTCGTCGACGGTCTCTTGAGGAATGAGAGCCGGATCATTGATAAATTGGTTGTTTTTATCGGGGAATCGGTCGGTCTTATAATCGACGACGTCGGCGGCGACGACCTTGTCGCCGTCATAGAGGAGTACGAGTCTATCAATAATGCCGCGCATGAGAGAGTCTCCGTCGCGAAGCGCGAAGGGACGTTCGCGGAAGACGCGCCAGGATGCGTTTGGATTAGGCGCGTCGAGCGCGACGGCGGCGCGCGGCTCTTCCGGATTCGGCTCGGGACGTTCGTAGCTCGAGCGACTGAGGAGCCGCTTGGCGTACTGGCGCTCGCAGATTTCTTTAAATTCCTTGACCGTCTTAGCGACTTTGGCGGAATCAAGAAAAATCGGCTCCAGGACGCGCTTGAGCTGTTCGTCGCTAGGGACGCCGCTCTCGTCGAGCCATTCGACGAGCTCGAAACACGCGTGTATCGCGGTTCCATGTTTATAGGAACTGGCGGGCGACCATTGCAACCTTTCGCGCCCGCCGGTTGGAGACTCGCGTTTGCGGAGCAGTCTCTTTTCGGAGCCGCGCTGGAAGGACGGGGCTCCGAGCGCATTTTCTTCAGTTGCTTCCGCTTGCTTGGATTTGACGTTTTCTCCGCTATCATAATCCGCCCAATTGCTTTCGCCCTCATGGTAGACGATCTGCGCATGTTTGAAATAGGGGGAGTTCGGCTCAATCTTTTCCGTATTGCCGGCAAGCGCGCGACGCAGAATGTTGGCGAACGAGAGGGTCTTCGAGGCTGGCGTTTCCAAAGGATTCACGTCCTCTGGCTCGCCGTCTTCGCCGTTTTCTTTATTCTTTTTGGTCTTATTGGTCTTATTAGTCGTATTGTGCGGAATCGGATTAATAATTGCGACGAGCATTCGGACCGGTCGCGTTATCGCCACATAGAACAGGCATAACGCTTCTTCAAGTTGTTTTTGCATTTCAAAAGTAAAGATTCTCTGAAATTCTTCCGGCAGAATGGGGAACTCGTCTTGGTTGACATATTTTATCACTCGATTGATTGGCGTGAGGGACGAATCCACGAGTTTTCCGTTTGATGGATCGCGTTTGAGCTCATGGCCCGCTAAGAGGGCATTGTAATCAATATGAACGAGATCGCGTTGGCTTCCACAGTCAAGCTCCGGTAGAACGACGATATCGAATTCGAGCCCCTTGGAGGCGTGAATCGTCATAACGCGCACGTTCTCCGCCGCCGGCGACTCCTTTTTGGCGGCTTGTACGGCGTTAATAAAGCGATCGAGCACGACTTGCGGTTCGTTCGCTTGATAGCTAAAGGCGAATTCGACGAATTTATCGAGTCGTTCGCGATTTTGCACGTCGACGCAAAGCGGCTGCAGTAACTCGCGAGTTTCGGAGGCGAATCGTCCGAGCCCGATTGTTTCGATACGTTCGCGTACGCTCGCGGAGACGCGGCGCGCGGCGTCTTTATAATTAATCGTCGTGACGTCGTACTTTTCGGCGAGCGGCGCGACGTTGGCAATATGAAAGGCAGCGACGGAATCGCCGGGGTGCGCGGCCAACTTAAAGAGGGAGAGCGCGGCTAGGGTCGAAGGCGCGTCGACAATTGGGACGCCCCCTTCGGAACTTGCTTTAACTCCCGCCGCTTTGAGTCCTCGCATAATTGACGCGAGGTATCTGTTCGTTCGCACGAGCACGCCGATCGAATATTCGGGGTATTGCTGATGAAGTTGCGCGATTCTCCGAACGGCATAGGCGACGGTCGTCGCTTTCTGACGCTCCGTAGCGGATTCCCCTTCGTCTTCTTCATCGTCGAGCTCGCAGGTCTCTATTCGAAGGGATTCTTCTGGAACGAGGGGGGGCAGCGCAGGCGCGATTTCTCCATTTGATCGATTGATAGGAGTGAATTTATTGCGAGACAGTTCGACGGGATCGTCCTCTTCGTCGTAACGCGGCGCGACTTCGAGCGCCCAGTATCCCGGCTTCGGCTTATTGGGGTTTTTTTCAGCAACTTCATGCTCTTGGAAATAGTCACACCACTTCTTAACCGCGTTGTTAATCGCGGTCGCTTTCATTTGTTCGCGGTCGGAACCGTTGTTCTCTTGGGCGGACCACAGGGAGTTTTCTTGCAAACCGCCAAAGATTTTATTAACGACTTCTATAATAGTTGGACAGCTTCTCCAGTTAGTCTCCATCCCTTCTTTTTCGAGATTGGGCAGGGTTTCTTCGATCGCCTGAAAGATTTCCGCGACGCCTCCGCGCCATCCGTAGATCGCCTGCTTAACGTCGCCGACGCAGAAGAAGGTGGTTAATTGCGCGACGTCGTCGGGATTTTCAAGATTGAGAGAGTCGGAACGGCGTTGCGTAATCGATTCCGCAAAGGGTCGAATAATCGCCCACTGTTGCAGCGACGAGTCTTGGAATTCGTCGAGAAGTAGGTGCGACGTCTTGGCGTCGAGGCGATAGACGACGCGTTGCAACTGATTCTTCATTTGCAACTGCGCGAGTCTAGAGGAGAGGTCGTTGAATTGATATGCGCCGAACTCGCGTTTGAATTGACGATAGTAACGATCGACGTGTCCGAGTAGAAAATGGAGCGACGTGAGGAATTGGACGATAGCGTTTAGCTGTTGAGCCTTAACGAAGGCGACGACGTCTTTGAGAGCCTCTAGTAAATCGCCTTCAATCGGCTTTCTGCTAAAGAAGAATGAACCGTCGAGGATTTTGGGGCAAAAACCTTTCCCGAGCGCGTCCTTCCAATTGTTGCTTTCCAAGAATTCAATAAGGTGTTTGCGCGCTTTAACGAATGAAGAATCGTACTGATCAAGTGGGTCGTCAGACTTCTTCTTCGTTTTATTTTTCGGCAACTCAGCGGCGTTAAGCGCGTCGACACATTCTTCGAGCGATTTCGTCTCTGGAATACATTGACCTAAAGCGTTCCACGCTTCTTCTTTCGACGCGCGAAAGATTGCTAGCGCGGAATACGCAATTTCAAGAATTCGCGATTCGACGTTGCGTTTTGACTCGCCTTTAAAGAGGAGTTTTGCTAGTTCGTGCGCGTTTCGGGAGGACGTAAGCGCAAAGGCCGCTTGCATTGCGCGCCTTAAAAGGAGCGCGTCGTCGACTTTCTCCACAATGCGCCAGTTTGGCGGAAGTCCAATTTCAAATTGAAACCCCTTTGCAATTCGATTAAAGAAGGAATCGAGCGTGCAGATCCGCAGTCGATCGAGGGAGCGCGTGACCGAGACGGTGAGATCGCGCAATTGTTCGCGCGTGAGACGCGAGTTATCCTTGTAGAGCTCGTTAGAGAGCTTGCTGGCGCCGTCGGTAGAGAGCGCGCCGCGCGCGAGACGCTCTAAAATGCGATTGAGAATTTCGCCAGCCGCCTTGCGCGAAAAGGTCGTCGCAAGAATGGAGTCGACGGGAACGCCGAGGAGAAGTAGTTTCAAGAACCGTTCGCTCAGTTTGTAAGTCTTTCCAGAGCCGGCGGAAGCGCGAATAACGCGATGTGCAAATTCGTTTATTGACATAACTTATCGAAACGGAATTGCGCGCGCCTCGTTCGACGCGTAATAATCGAACGATCGCGCAAGGGGAAGGTTGGCGTTTAGACGGCGGCGTCTACTGTTTCGTCGTTTCCTCGACGGGTTCGTCGACGAAGGGTTCGTTCGAGAGTCGCGATTCGATTTGGGTATTGAAGGGATTGGAGCGCAGTTCGCGCACGTTCGTCGCGGCGTCGTCCGAGCGGAAGAGGTAAAGAACGGGAATAAGCAGACGATTGGCGAGGTCGAGACCTTCTTCTGAACCGAGTACGAAGAACGCGGTCGCGTAGGCGTCGACTTGCGCGCAGGAGAGCTCGTTCGCGTCGTTGGATAGGACGGAGACGGAGCCGAGTCTTTCCGTCGCTTCGGGGGCGTCGGCGTCGACGATTTCCGTCGGTTTGCCGGTTCGTGGATCGATTATGTGCGAGAATCGAACTGCGCCGCATTGCAGGTAGTTGTTGTAATCGCCGCTCGTCGCGAGCGCGCCGGGCGCGTTCTTATTCGGGAAACGAATAAAACAATGGATATCGGGCACGCGCGAGAAGGAGTCGGCGTCGCGCTGGTAGATTTCGGGCTTTTGGATACCGAGCGTCCAGGGGGTTTGCACGTTTTTATAGGAGTCGACTTTGAGCCCTCGCGCGCGAATTTCGCCGCCGACTTCGATCATATAGTCGTTGAGCCCGAGCTCTTCTAGCGTTTCAGCGACGAGATCGACGGCGAATCCTTTCGCGACTCCGGAGAGATCAAGAGTAACGTTCGGGACGCTTTTACGAATTGCGGGCGGATCGATTCGCGTTTCGATTTTATCGTATCCGACGCTCTCGCGCGCTGCTGCGACGACGTCGTCGCTTGGCAGTTCGACGAGCGGGGTTTTATTGGGGCCGAATCGATACATATTGACGAGAGGCGCGACGGTGGGATCGAAAGCCCCGTTCGTTTGTCGAGCGACGTCGAGAGCAATTTGTACGACGCGCGCCAGTTCCGGCGCGACGTCGAACCATTCGGTCGATTCCGATTGATTAAAGAGTGAGAGTTGTGAATCGGGACGATAGGTTGACGCGACCGAGTCGACAAAATCGAGTTTGGCCTGAATAACGCGGGCGAGAAATTCTTCGCAGGAGTTAAAGGCTTCGTCCGGCTCTTTTTCTTTGTCGGCGACGCCTTGCGCGTTGAGTTCGACGATTTTGGTCGGGGAGGCTGCGATAGAAACGTTCCAAGTCGTTCCCATGGTTTCGCCGCGCACTTTAAAGGTTTGCGGCGCAATAGGCTCTTCCTTTGGTTTGAAGAGATACGGCTTCAGGAAGAAGAAGCAGAGAGCGATAACGATTGCGTATCGCACGACGGCGCCTCCGGTCCCAGACTGTTGCGCGTCGTCTTGATTCTTTTCGGACTCTTGTTTTGCTTTGGACGTTGATTTCGAGGACATATCGTTTCTCAGACTTTTATCAAAGTATTATTTCGTCTCGGTTCTTGGAGTTTAAGCGCGTCGTCGTTATAGGATCAACATGGAATCGCCGTAACTGTAGAATCGGTAGTCTTCGGCGATCGCTTCTTGGTATGCGCGTTTAATGAGTTCGTCGCCTCCGAACGCGCGCGTGAGGATAATGAGCGTCGATTTCGGAAGGTGGAAATTCGTGAACATGACGTCGACCGTTTTAAAATGATACGGCGGGCGGATAAAGAGGTCGGTCTGTCCGGCGAACGCGCGCAACTTGAGGTCGTTTTGACCGGAGGAATCGATCGTTCCGTCCGGCCGCGCGTTGCTCGCCGATTCCAACGTGCGAACCGACGTCGTGCCGACCGCGACGACGCGTCCTCCGCGCGCCTTACGTTCTTCAAGCGTTCGAACGACCTCTTCCGATATCGTTGCGAATTCCGAATGCATATGATGCTCGGCAAGCTTTGTCGCCGTAATTGGCTTGAACGTTCCCGCCCCGACGTGGAGCGTTACCGGGCAGATCGCGACTCCTAGCGCTGAAATTTCCTCCAGGAGCTCGTCGGTAAAGTGCAGACCGGCGGTCGGCGCGGCGATAGCGCCCGGTTCTCTCGCGTAAACAGTTTGATAATCTTCACGGTCGTTTGGGGTCATAACGCCGCCGCGGATATAGGGGGGAATCGGAACCCAACCGACGCGATCTAAGAAGGAGTAGGTCGTTTCGCCTTCCTCTAGTACGGGTCGAACGATAAGGGTTTTTTCCGCAGTTCGTCCGACGACGCGCAGAAAGCGTTCGCCGCCGCCGCCCGGCACGAGCAATTCAATGAGTTCGCCTTTCTGTAGCTTACCGCGCGTTTTGGACATGATTTCCCAGAAATCGTGTTCGTCGTGGTCGAGAAAGAGCCCTTCCCATCGTCCGTTCGTTTTAGCGCGTCTTCCCATGAGCCTTGCGGGCAAAACTTTTGTGTCGTTGAGAACAAGCGCGTCTTCGGGACGGAGGTATTTAACGATATCGCGGACGAGCGCATGAGTAATGGAGCCCGTCGACCGATCGACGACCATCATTCTCGCTTGATCGCGTACGGCGCGCGGCGTTTGCGCGATGAGACGTTCAGGTAGGTCGTAGTCATATTCGTCGAGTTCGGAGCCTTCGTCGTTTGTGCCGTTCGCTTCGACGGCGGCTACGAGAGTTTCCTGAGAAGTCGACGGCGCCGGTTGCGAGACGTCTGGGGACGGAGCCTGCCGTTCGACGTCGGGCGTTTGGGAACGCGTCGCGTCTTGATTTTTACCTCGCGAGAAAGCCGAAATTATTTTGTCTAGTAACCTGCTCAATTTTGGTAATCCTAACGAACGCCGCAAATCGCGAATAAAACGCGTCCGCGCGCGGCGACGTCGTCTGCGCGCAGAGCGATATACGAATATTCCTATTATAGCGAATACGCGGGTAAAAGAAAGAGCGTTTGATTCATTTTAAGCCTCTCTTTTGTCGGCATAATCGTTAAATTTTAACACAATCTCTTTACCTTCGGCGAATTTTGAAACGGGGTATGCGTTTTTTGTCGATCTTTTGCGCTTTGATTGGTCGCGGCGCGTGGTAAAGGTCGCGAAAATTACTTGGTTGCGCTTGAAAAAAAGGGAAAGCTTTTTATTATGATAATGAGCGCATGGGCGCCGCGCGAAAGCGAGGTTAGCGGTAATTGGTCGACGTTAACAAGGTGGAAAAGTCGGTGGATCGGATAAGGGTGGCGCTGGTAATAACGGAACTAGCCGTCGGGGGCGCTGAGCGCGCCATGTATGAGCTAGCGACGAGACTCGATCGCGCGCGATTTACGCCGACGGTCTTTTCGTTGAGCGTTCGCGCGCGCGACGTAGCGAATTCGCTGGCGCCGTCGCTTCGTGCGTTTGGAGTCGAGACGATTGAGCTTGGCGGGAGAAGCGCGTTTGATTTCCTCGCGGTAGCGCGGCGTTTGCGCGCGGCGCTCCAGGACGGACAATTTGACGTTTTGCAATCTTTTATGTACCACGCGAATATAGTCGGACGATTTGCGGGTCGTTGGGCTGGCGTTCCTCTCGTCTGTTCCGGAATTCGAGTCGCGGAGCGAGACGGTCGGCTCCGCCTCGCGTTTGACCGTTGGACTCGCGGTTTGGTCGACGCTTGGATTTGCGTCGGCGAATCGGTCGCGAGTTTTACGCGCGCCGCAGGCGGAATTCCAGGGGATCGCGTCTATTCGATACCGAACGGCGTTTTTATATCGCCGGACGATCTGACAAAGCGTAGCGACTCCGAGGTTCCGCCGCCTTTTGGGCGCGGTCGTAAGCGTATGATCGCAGTAGGCCGCCTGTCGCGCCAGAAGGGGTTCGACGAGCTCTTGCAAGGCGCGCGCGATTGGTTTACCGCTGAGCTTGCGCGCGATTGGGAGCTTTGGCTTGTTGGGGACGGCGAAGATCGGTCGAAGCTGGCCTCTCTTATAGAGGTCGGCGGGCTATCGGATCGCGTCTACCTTGCGGGATGGCGTTCTGACGTTCGCCGTTTGGTGGCGGAGTCAGATTTATTCCTTTTGCCCTCGCGATGGGAGGGAATGCCAAACGCGCTTTTAGAAGCTTGCGCGCTTGGTAAAGCTTGTTTGTGTCGAGACGTGGAAGGAGTCGGCGAGATTCTGGGCGCGTCGCGAGCAGAGCAGACGAGCGCGGACGCGTCCGGCGCGGAATGGCGGTCGCGACTGGCGCGTCTCATTGAGGACGCGGACTTGCGCGAGCGTCTAGGCGAGTCGAATGGCGCGCGAGTACGCGCGGAATTTAGTTTGGATTCGACGGCGCGTCGCTACGAGCGCTTGTGGCTCGAACTGCTAGCGCGTAAAGATGGACGTTTTACAGAAATGTCGGGCGTCGCGCCTAATAGCGCGGACGGCGTAGAGTAAGGGTGAAAACATGACTAGGCGACAATTGGCGGCGCTTCTATTCGTATTCTTTGCGTTGACCCTGTGTTCGCATCGCTTGGCGCGCGCGGACATTGGCTCGGTCGAAGAGATGGCGAAGATATTCGAGAGCCAGTGGGACGGCGTCGAAGCGCTCCGAGTCGAGTACAGTAAATTGTTCCGGTCGAAGACGACGAACGACAACTACGACGGTTGTTTATGGGAAGTCGTAGGCGAACGCGCGCGCATTACGGAATCGCGTCAGTCGTATCTCATGCCGCTTCCGACGAAAGAGGATGAAAAAAAGGAGAAGGAAGGGAAAGTCGAGCCGCCGTCTCTTGACGAGCTCAAGAAGATCGAAGTTCATTCCGACAGTTATTACGACGGAACCAAGACGTACGAACTTGTCGAGCCATTGTCGAGTTACCCTCTCGAAACGGTTCAATTAGAGGACTACTATCGCCTTCGTCGCAGCGGGGTTCGCGCCAATATATCGAATAGTTACAAGCATTGGCGCTTTTGGAGCCAGTGTCCGTTGCCACGCTATTTCTCCGTACCCACAGAGCAGGAATTATTGCCGTTAACGGAACTCGTCGTAAAGTACAAATCTCGACTCGTGAATCGCATCAAAAACGAGCGTGCGGAAGAGATCGTTCAACTCGAGGTTAAAGACGAGAATCCTTCGAGCTTTGCGTCCGCTTCTTTTAGGAACTGGAGGCTTGTGAGTTGGACCCTTTACCTTTCCTTTAATCTAACGAAGGGGGGCGCGCTTTCTGGTTACCAACTCACTATCGTTATGACGCCCATTAAGAAGGAAGACTCCCGAAGCGAGGACGTTAAGACGATAAGCGAATATCATGTTCTCGACTACCAGCAGGCGGCGAACGGCATATGGTTTCCTTCAAACGTTGAAATGCGCGTGCATTCTCCTTTGGGGGGAAGTTCTCTAGTTAAGACGCGGATACGTTCCGTCTCGATCAATCTTCCTTCTCCGAGATTCGACGAGTTCCATTTTCCAGCGAATTTAGTCGTAACGGAAGACGCGGCGCGCGGCGAAGGCGCAGGCGCGCAAGCGACGCGGCTAGTTCACATTTGGGGAGAGGAGGACGCGCCTGCTCAGACCTTTGATTCTGAAGAAGCTTTCATGAGTTTCTATGAGTCGAAGTACGGTCCGGACACAACGGGCGAGGAGGGTCTCGACGAGTCGCCGACGCTTGGTCGTCGCGGTCGCTTATTGATCTTTGTTGCGGTTGGTTTTATCGCGATCGTCGTAATGTTCGGCGCAGCGCTTCATTATGCCAGAGAAGCCGAAGCCGAGGACGAGTAGGGGTTTTTAATAACCGATAGGGGAAAGCGAGGAGAAAGATGAAGAATGCGTTAGTAACGGGCGGGGGACGCGGCATAGGCGAAGGAATCGTCGAGGCGCTCGCGCGCGAAGGTTGGAACGTCGCGTTTTGCGGTCGCGCGCCCCTTGAGACGCGTGAGGATCAGGCGACGGAACTTGCGAGTCGCTATGGCGTTCAAGCGCGCTATTTTCAGTGCGACGTGTCGAATACGTCCGATCGCGAGCGACTTGTCGAGCAGACGTTAGGTTCTTTCGGCGAAATCAACGCATTGGTCAATAACGCCGGAGTCGCGCCCCTTGTGCGCGCCGATATTCTAGAAGCGAGTGAAGAGAGTTACGATCGCGTTATGAATATCAACTTAAAGGGCCCCTATTTCCTGACGCAACGCGTAGCGAGGGACATGGTGGAGCGCAAGAAGCTCAACGCGGGGTTTTCAGGGGCGATCGTGAATATTTGTAGCGTTTCGGCGACGGTGGCGAGCGTAAGTCGCGGGGAATACTGTCTCTCGAAGGCTGGCGTCGCGATGGCGACGAAGCTCTGGGCGGTACGACTTGCCGAGTTCGGGATACCGGTTTATGAAGTTCGGCCGGGCATAATTAAATCGGATATGACGTCGGCGGTAACGGCGAAATATGACAAACTTATTGCCGAAGGGTTGACGTTGCAACCTCGTTGGGGACTGCCGGAAGACGTAGGCAAAGCGGTCGCCATGTTGCTTCGCGGGGATCTTCCATACTCTACGGGGCAATCAATCGACGTTGGCGGCGGCATGGATATTGGTCGACTTTAACGTCGGGCTAAGCGAGGAGGATTATGAAGGTAATCGGTTCAAAGACGAAAACGCTCATAATCGGCAGCGGCGCGGCTGGACTCGCCGCCGCTCTACGGTTGGACGAACTTAATGAAGAAGAAACGATCCTCATTTCAGAAAGCGCGTTCGACAGCGTCTCGATCAACGCAGGCAGCGATAAGCAAACGTATTATAAACTTGGTCTTTGCGGCGCGACCCCGGACTCTCCGCGCGCGCTTGCTGAGTCATACCTCCAGGCGGGGGGCGCGGACGGCGATCTTGCGCTCGTAGAGGCGGCGAATTCTGTTCGCGCGTTTATGCGGCTGGTCGATTTAGGGGTTCCCTTTCCTTACGACGCGTACGGACAATACGCAGGCTATAAAACGGATCACGATCCATGTCGTCGCGCGACGAGTTGCGGACCGTACACGTCGCGCGAGATGTGTAAAGCGCTCTTAACGCAACTTGCGCGTCGAGATTATCGTAGGCATTTTCAAGGTCGTGTGGCGGTGCAACTTCTAGCGACTCCGCTCGAACCGTCGTCGAACGACTCGATTCCATCGCGTCGAATTTTAGGCGCCGTCGCCGTGAACGCTAAGGGCGAGCTAGAAGCTATTATGGCGGATAACGTCGTGTTAGCGACGGGCGGTCCCGGCGGTCTCTACGCGCGTAGCGTTTACCCGGAATGTCATACCGGCGCGATTGGTCTTGCGCTCGAAATCGGCGCGGTTGCTCGCGGTCTACCGGAGAGTCAGTTTGGACTTGCGTCGTTTACGAGTCTTGAAGGTCGCCAGGTGAAAGCCGAAATCGGACCGCAAAAGGGACTGAAGGAATTTCGCTGGAATGTTTCTGGAACGTATATGCAGACGTTGCCGCGTTTTATTTCAACGTCTGCGGACGGCGGGGACGAGCGCGAGTTCCTTCGACCGTATTTCCCAAACGTGAGCGCCATGCTCGACATGATCTTTCTGAAGGGTTATCAGTGGCCCTTTGATTCGCGCAAGGCGCTTGGCGGGTCGTCCTTTATCGACCTGTGCGTCTATTACGAAACCGAAGTTCTCGGACGACGCGTCTTTCTCGATTATGCCAAAGATCCCGCCGACCTGGACTTTAACGAACTGGGCGCGGAAACCAAGGAATATCTTGAAAATTCAGGCGCTCTTCTTCCGACGCCGATCGCGCGTTTGGCGAAGATGAATCCCGGCGCGATTTCGCTGTACAAGGACTACGGAATCGATTTGGCGAAGGAGCCCCTTGAAATAGGCGTTTGCGCGCAGCATAACAACGGGGGTCTAGCGGTCGACGCGCGTTATCGCTCTTTCAATATCGACGGTCTCTTTGCGATTGGCGAGACGGCTGGAGTTCATGGGGTCGCGCGACCCGGCGGCTCGGCGCTCAATTCCGGACAAGTCGGCGCGTTGCGCGTTGCGGAATTTATCGCTCATAAAAAGGGAGAGGGCTCTCTTGAAAAAGATTTCATGGCGGCGGTAACTAACGCAACGATAAAGATATGCTCGATTCTTCGTCACGCTCGCGAGAATAAAATTGATTGGCGTCGAGAGCGACGCGAATTTCAACGGCGCATGTCCGAGAGCGGCGCGCTCTTTCGTAGCGCGAGCGCGCTCCGCGACGCGATCAACGAGGCCGATCGGCAACTCAAACGCCTCCTGCCTGATAATTATCGCCGCGTCGACGATAATGAACGCACGATAACCGAAGACGAAATCGAAACGTTGCGAAACGTCCAATTGTGTCTTGCGCATCGCGTTTACTTGCAATCGATACTTAGCGAGGTGGAAGCCGGGGTGGGATCGCGCGGTTCTCAGATTACGCTCGATCCAAACGGCGCCGCCGTTTCGCCCCTCTTGCCCGAGGATTGGCGCGTTGCGCCGGAGAACGAAGAGTTTCGTAAAGTAGCGTTCTGCGCGTACGTTCAGACGACGGACGTAACGAACGAGTTCGGCGTTTCGACCTTTATCGTTCCAACTCGACCGATTCCAGAGCCGGACGAATGGTTTGAGAACGTCTGGCGCGACTATCGCGAAGGAAAAGCGTTTGAATAACGCGTTTTATCCGAAACGGAGAACCTCAAATGGAGCAAACATTTACAAAACTTAGTCAACTTAAGACTCCAAATGAATTCCGCGCTTATCTCCGCGAGATCGGCGCCGATTTCGATCTCGTCGACGAAGCGCGATTAGGAGCCGATTCGGCGTTTGCGACGCCGTACGAGTATCGTAGCAAGATTACCGGCAAGACGCGAATCTTTCGTAATCGCTGGGCGCTCCTGCCGATGGAGGGATGGGATTGCGAGTCGAACGGCGCGCCGAGCGAGCTTGCGCGTCGACGCTGGCTGCGCAACGCGGAGAGCGGCGCGTCGATTTTTTTCGGTTGCGAGGCGGTCGCCGTTATGGCGTCGGCAAAGGCGAACGCGCGGCAGATGACGCTTACCCGCGAGACGGTCGGCGCGATCGGCGCGTTGCGAGAAGAGACGGCGGCGCGTGCGCGCGAACTCTTTGGCGCGGATGGAGTTCCGTATATTGGTCTCCAGTTGACGCATTCGGGCCGCTTCGTTAAGACTCCGGACGACAAGCGTCTCGATTCCCATACGGCGTACGAGCATCCGCTTCTCGATAAGAAGTTTCATTGCGACGCGTCGAACGTTTTGAAGGACGAGGAAGTCGACGAGATAGTCGCGCGCTTTATCGAGGCTGGTAAGTTGGCTCAGGAGGCTGGTTTTGATTTCGTCGACGTGAAGTGTGCGCACGGATATCTAGGGCACGAGTTCCTTACGGCGTACGATCGTCCCGGCAAGTACGGAGGTTCCTTTGAGAATCGCACGCGCTTCTTCCGCGACATTGTCGAAGGAATTAAGAGCGCGACGACCGATCTCGATATTGGCGTGCGACTTAGCCTCGGCGATCTGATTCCCTTTGAGAAGAGCGCGTCTGGCGTTGGAAAGCCGATGGACTGGGATTGTGACGTTCAAGGCGCTTATCGATACGCGTTCAACGGCGATGGAACCGGATTGGGGTACGATCCGGATTTAAAAGAACTTATGGAATTCGTATCGCTTCTCGACAAACTTGGCGTCTCGTTGATCGGCTCGACTTTCGGAAGCCCATACTACAATCCGCACACGCAGCGACCTGCGGCGTTTGCCGTCTCCGACGGGTATCTTCCGCCGGAAGATCCGCTTTTGGGAGTCGCGCGCCAGCTGCGTATTGTTCGCGAGTTAAAGAAGCGTCGCCCCGACCTTTTCCTCATTGGCTCCGGCTACACGTATCTTCAGGAGTATCTTCCGCTCGTAGGCGAATGGGTTCTTTCGACCGGCGGCGCAGACGCAATCGGTCTCGGGCGCTCGATTCTTTCGTATCCTCAAATGGCGGCGGATTACATGGCGGGTCGACCGCTCGATAAGAGGCGGATATGCCGTACGTTTGGGGATTGTACAAACGCGCCGCGCGCGGGATTGGTTTCCGGTTGCTATCCTCTCGACGACTTCTATCGCGGGCGTGAGGAAGCGCAACAGCTTAAAGTCATAAAACAAAGAATGAAGTCAAATTAGATCGCGCGTACGCTTTGAGGAACGACATGAGAGAAGAGAATCGATTTACAAGACGGCGATTTATTGCGCGCGCCGCTACGACCGCGTATTGCGTCTCGGCGACGTCGGCGTTGGAATTATGCGGGTCGGAACACGTTGAGACTTCGGAGTCTAAGACGGCTGAGCGGCGTCGAACGTCGCGGCGTGAATTTGCGTCGGTCGCAGAGCTTCAATCTGAGTTTCAGACGCCTCCAAAAGAGTTTACGCTCATGCCTTTCTGGTTCTGGAACGACGCGCTCGATCACCGCGAGCTTGCGAGGCAGATCGCTAGTTTTGAAGCGCACGGCGTTTACGGTTTTACGATTCATCCTCGTATCGGGCTTCCTGAAGATTCCGGTTGGATGAGCGCCAAACTTCTCGACGCGATGCGATTTGCCCTTGAAGAGGCGCGACGACGCGGAATGTTCGTTATGCTCTACGACGAGGGAATGTATCCGTCCGGCTCCTCGGCGGGGCAAGTCGTCGCGAAGGATAGCGAGTACGCTGCGCGCGGATTTGTTCGGGTTCCCTTGGATAGCGACGGTCGTCCAGTCGACGCGAAACTTGCGATAGGAGACGATTGGAATTACGCTGGCGAGTATGAGCGCGCGAACGGCGATAAAGTGGCAATTTACGACGCTCCCTCGAAGGGCGTCATACGCGGGCTTCACTATATAGGTGACGAATCGAATCGTCCTGGCGAATTTTCCCCGCCCGCCGCCGATCTTCTCAATCCGAACGCCGTCGACGCTTTTATTGAGCTGGTTTATCAACGTTTCTACGACGAATATCGCGAATACTTCGAAGACGGAACGATCGTTGGACTGTTTACGGACGAACCGTCGATTCTCGGGCGCGGTTCGCGCGGCGATATGAGGGTTGGCAATCTCCAAGCTTTGCCGACGATCAATCGTTATCTCGGCTACGATTTCAAGCCGTATCTTCTCGATCTTTGGGAGAACGCGTCGGAAGAAAGCGCGCGTCGACGCGGCGAATATGGGATTGCGGTCAAGCTGGCGCTTGAGGAAATCTACTACGGACGTATTTCCGCATGGTGCGACGCGCATGGAACGTCGCTCTGCGGTCATCCTGCGGAATCGACGGACATAGGCGTCTTGCGCAAGTTTCACATCCCGGGTCAGGATATTGTATGGCGCTATATTGAACCGGGAGACAAGGCGTTCGATTCAACGCATTCGCCGATGGCAAAAGTTGCGTCGAGCGCGATGATTCACGACGGTAGGCGTCGCAATTTAAATGAAATTTTTGGCGCGTATGGATTCAATCTAACGTACGACGAGATGCTCTGGCTTATTAACTGGTGCGCCGTTCGCGGACAGAATATGTTTATTCCGCACGCATACTACTACTCCACGCGCGGACCGCGCTTGGAAGAGCGACCGCCCGACGTCGGACCGAACTCGCCATGGTGGGCGCGGTATCGGGGCTTCGCCGACTATTGCGCCCGTTTATGCTGGCTCAATACCGACGTCGTCGCCGTAACGCCCGTCGCTATGCTCGTCGACTCTAATCGCGCGACGGCGTGGGGAACGAAAACGCTTATGCGCGAGCAGATTGATTTCAACTATCTCGAAATGCGACTTCTCGAGGACGCCGAGATAACGTCCGATCGGATTCGCGTCGGCGACGCGGAATATCGCGCGCTTTTGATTCCTCCGGGCTACGCGCTGAACGATCGCGATCGCGAACTGCTTGCGCCCTTTGCGCAATCTGGTCGCGTTATCCGTCTTAGAGACGCAGCGGCGCAGGTCGAGGGCGCAAAAGTAGCGAAGAGCGACGACGAAATGATCGATATGTTGCGCGAACTCGTTCGGTATGACGTTGCGACGTACTCGGGACTGCACGTAGCAAGATCGGCGCGCTCGCTTGCGCCCGGATTGCGCGTGCGACACGTTCGTAAAGGAACGCTCGACTTCTACCTCCTCTTTAACGAGGAGGAGACGCCGCTTGCGACGTACGCGTCCTTCGCCGCCGATCCCGGCTGGCAGGTTCAACGCTGGAATCTGTCGACGGGCGAAGTAACCGACGCGTTGCGCGTTCGCGAAGCGCCGACGATTATCCCGGTGCGTCTGGCGCCTCACGAGACGACGATCATAGCGTTTGAGGGACGACGTTGATTGAGAACGGCGCGTCGGACAATCTCAAGAAATCGGACAAGTCCCTTGAAATTCATTTGCGCGCGCGGTAGAATGATTGCGCGAGTTGGGTTTGTGCCGACGCGCGAAAGAAATTATAAGACGCAATTGTATACGAGGCTGATATGAAGAACATGAATCGACGAGCGTTTCTGGGCGCCGTTGCGGCGACCGGCGTGACCCCTTATTTCTTTAGCGCCGCAAAAGCGGACGACCAATCTCCGAAAATTGCCGGGTTTGACCAGACGGATACCGACTACGACCCGCTTCAGGAATGGCGACCGTATACGGATCGCAAATTGCGCGTCGGACTCGTTGGGTACGGCGTTTGCCAGTTCTCCGCCGAATTTTACTTCCAGGATCACCCGAACGTTGAAGTCGTCGCCGTCTCCGACCTCTTCCCGGATCGTTGCGACGCGCTAGCGAAACGCGCGCGGTGCGAGAAGCAATATCCTTCTCTGGAGGAAATGGTTAAAGACGACAGTATCGAAGCGATCTTCGTCGCGACGGACGCGCCGTCCCACGCGCGCCATTGCCGACTCTGCTTGGAGCACGGCAAGCACGTGTGCCATGCCGTTCCGGTACATTACGGTCAGCCGGAAGAGGGCGAAAAACTGCTCGAATGCGTTAAAAAGAATCGCGGTCTGAAGTACGCTATGTTCGAGACGTCGGCGTTCCACGACGATCTCTACGCCATGGAAAAGATCTATAAGGCGGGCGGATTTGGCAAGCTGATCTATACGGAAGGCGAATACAACCACACGATGGCGCCGGGCGCGCCGTCGATCGGCTCGTACGGCAACTGGCGCGGGTCGGGCTCTCCGCTGTGGTATCCGACGCACGCGAGCGCGTATTACGTCGGGGTAACGCACAAGCGCTTTATCGACGTGTGCGCGCGCGGCATTAACCCGTTCACGCCGAAAGAGCCGAATAAGATCGGTAACACGTTCGTCGC
The DNA here is from genome assembly GCA_902803085.1 of uncultured Planctomycetota bacterium. Taxonomy (GTDB): domain Bacteria; phylum Planctomycetota; class Planctomycetia; order Pirellulales; family Thermoguttaceae; genus RUG369. The sequence continues at coordinate 1,675 of CADCOO010000044.1, read as the reverse complement.
GGAAGTCGCGCTGCTCAATACGGAAGAAGGCGGTCTCGCGCGCATTATGTACAGCGAGTCGTATGGGACGTATTTGGAGAACGGACGCGTGCGGGGTGAAATCGGCGGGTTCGATTCGACGTATCGTCCGCTTGACGCGGGGTATACGGGAACGGAAGAAGGGCAGAAGATCGTTGCCTCGTTGGGCGCAACGCTGCGCAAGCCCGCGTTGCCGCCAGGGGTGGAACCCGGCGGACACGGCGGTTCGCACGGGTACCTGTGCAACGACTTTGTGGACGCTTGCCTTAAAGATCAAGAGCCTCGCGTTGGCATAATCGACGCGCTCAATATGACGACGTTGGGCTACTACGCGCACCTTTCTGCCGCGAAAGACGGCGAAGTCTTGAAGCTTCCGGAATACACGCTGTAATAATCAGAAAGCCGGTCGACGCTCGTCAAGCTCGAGCGTCGATTCGCGCTTAGTTACGTTAACGAAAGATCAACTTACATTATAAGATACAAGATACGAGGCGAATATGTCAGGAGTGAATCGACGTTCCTTTATGGGCGCGGTCGCGTCGGGGCTCGCGGCTCCCTGGATCCTTTCGGGAGAATCGCGCGCGGAGACGAAGCCGGTCGCGCAAGAAACAGAAGAGAAGAAACAGCCGCAGTGGGAGCAGTATACGGATAAAAAATTACGGGTTGGACTCGTTGGGTACGGATTCTGCAAGTTCTCGGCGGAGTTCTATTTCCAGAACCATCCGAACGTCGAGATTGCCGCCGTTTCGGATCTTTTCCCGGATCGTTGCGCGGAACTTGCGAAGAAAGTCAAGTGCGAAAAGACCTATCCTTCCCTCGAGGAAATGGTCAAAGACGATTCGATCGACACGATCTTCTGCGCGACCGACGCGCCGTCGCACGCGCGCCACGCGATCTTGTGTCTTGAGCATGGTAAAAACGTATGTCATTCTGTGCCGGTCTTTTACGGCAACCCGGAAGACGGCGACAAGCTCTTTGAGACGGTCAAAAAGAATCGCGGTCTGAAGTACGCCATGTTCGAGACGTCCGTCTTTCACGCGGATCTTTACGCGATGGAGCGAATCTATCGCGGAGGCGGATTCGGGAGAATTATTTACTCGGAAGGGGAATACGACCACACGAAAGCGCCGGGACAACCCCCTTATCCGTCCTATAAAGACTGGCGCAAGAACGGCGTTCCAATTTGGTACCCGACGCACGCGACCGCTTACTATGTCGGCGTGACGCACAAGAGCTTCGTCGACGTAAGCGCCCAGGGAATTATGCCCTTTACGGAGAATCCGACTCCGAACGCAAACGGCAACGTATTTACCGGCGAGGCGGCGCTGCTGCACACCTCCGAAGGCGGACTCTCTCGTATGATGTGCTGTTGCGCGTACGGACGCTATTTGGAAGCGGGACGCGTTCGGGGCGAGATCGGCGGGTTCGACGCGACTTACTGCAGTCTGGAAGAGGCGTATACGGGCACGACGGACGGCGTTAATATCGTTAAAGGCTTGGGCGATTCGATCTATCGTCCGCCGTTGCCGCCAGGAGTCGACGGCGGCGGACACGGCGGTTCGCACGGTCAGCTTTGCGCTGATTTCGTCGACGCAATTCTGAAGGATCGCGAGCCGCGCGTTGGAATCGTCGACGCGCTCAATATGACGGTTCCGGG
>CADCOO010000043.1 GCA_902803085.1 uncultured Planctomycetota bacterium | reverse complement strand
TACGACTTCGTCGTAACGAGAGATCCCAAAAGCAATTCCGATTATCCCCATAATCAAGCGTTTGCGACCCCAACGTTCACAAGCCGAAGATTGTCGAAACGGCAAACGCCTCGTTTGCGATATATGCCGATACGAAGAATCAAATGGCGGCGTCGGTATCGTTTGGCGCGAAGGCGACGGCGAATAAAAATCCCCGGAAATGAACGCGCCGACCCAAATCGGCGCAACGTCTCCGGGGTTGGATTGCTCGTCGTAGAATTGGCGTTCGCGTTAGTCGATATAGAAAACGCGCCCGTCTTTTCTTGCGGGGGGCGCGGGAATTGGCGCGTCGGGATAGCCTAACGCGACGTGCCCGATTCCTTCGTATTCTTCGTCAACGCCGAGCTTCTGAAGGATCGTCTTGAACTCGTCCATTTCGAACTCCTGTTTGGCGCGGTGAATCCAGCATGCTCCGAGTCCTAGCGCGTGGGCGGCGAGCAGCATATTGCCGATAACGAGACTGCCGTCGTAACCGTGCGTGGGCCATGAGACGCGGTCGAGAACGGCAATAATCACCGGGGCGCCGTAGAAGGGGTCGAAGCCCTCGTCCCAGCCGCCGATCTGACGATTGACGTCGGCGAATTTATCGCGCAACTCCTTATTGGTAATAACGATGGAAATCGACGCTTGTTCCCCGCGCCCGCTCGCGGCGTAAAGTCCCGCTTCGACGACCTGGTCGATCTGTTCCTTCGACGGCATATCCGGCTTGAATTTTCGCACGCTTCGTCGTTCGCGCATTGCTTTGAGTATTTCGTTCATGGGGTATGTTCCTTAAAAAGAAAATGGAATAGGGGACGTACGATTAAACTAGGCGTCGTTGCGGTATGGCGTCGGATCGGGCACGCCCGCTTCTAGAAAGCCGTTCTTGCGCAGTAGGCACGATTCGCAATGTCCGCAGGCGAGCCCGTTTTCGTCGAGATCGTAGCAAGTTCGCGTTATGGAATAATCGACGCCGAGCGAGACGCCTAGCTTAATGATTTCCGACTTGGTCAAATGCAATAGCGGCGTTTGGATTTCGAGCGCCGCTCCTTCAACGCCGACTTTCGTAGCGAGTTTAGCGAGTCGCGTAAAGGCGTCGATATATTCCGGTCGGCAGTCGGGATAGCCGCTGTAGTCGAGCTGATTGACTCCGAGCCAAATTTCGGACGCGTTGCGCGTTTCGGCGTATCCTAGCGCTAGCGATAGGAAGATCGTATTTCGCGCGGGCACGTACGAATTTGGAATCTCCTTACCGATATTCTCGATCGGCACGTCCTTAGCGACGGCTATTGACTTGTCCGTGAGCGACGATCCTCCGAAAAGCGAGAGATCGATCGGTAGGATCACGTGCTCGGCGACGTCGTTGAGTTTAGCGATTTCTCGAGCGGCGTCGATTTCATGAACGTTGCGCTGCGCATAGTTAATCGTAAGCGCATACACTTCACGGCCTTGCGACTTAGCTAAAGAACATAGGGTTGACGAATCTAGTCCGCCGGAGAGTAAGACGACCGCTTTTGTCGACACGATCTTTTGTCCTTTCTTTTTCGATCTGATAATACTTTTCGCTGAATAGGTTAGGCTTATTTGCCGTTTTTTAAAAAAGAGCGAACGTCGAACTGAATCGACGTTCGCAGCTTTTTTTCTTAGCGCGCGCTCAACTATCGGAGCGCGATTCCGTTCGCCTTAATGAAATCGAGGAATTTCTGATGGAAGTCCTCGATCTCTTCACCGGAGAGCGTATGGTCCGTCGCGCCGATTTCAAATCGGAAAGAGTAGCTTGCCGTTCCCTTTTCGAGACCCTTGCCCTTATAGAGATCGAGGAAGTCGCGTTTGAGGAGTAGCGGATGGCTGAATTCGTCGAGCTTTGCGGCAAGTCCTTCGTAGCCGGACTCGAGGGGCCAGACGAGCGAGAAATCTTGCCACGAGCCGGGGAATTTCGGCGGTTCGGCAAAGGTAAGCGCCGGGTAGAGGGAACCGGGGATCTTTTCTAGTTCGAGCTCGAACCACACGACCTGCCCGCCTTCAGGCGAGACCTTGGCAAGCGTTTCTTTATCGAGCGTGCCCAGAGCGCCAACCGCGACGTCGCCGCACATAATATCGACGGAGTAGTCGACCTTCTTCCAGGGCGCGCCGTCCTCTTTCGTCGCCACGAACTTAAAGCCTTGCCCGTTTTGCAGGAAGATACGACCAAGATCTTCGACCGCCGCCTTTATTTCGCGATAATGATCGTCGAGCGTTACGCCCGACTGAATAAAGCTAACGCCGGCGAGCCGACGCTCTTCTTTGCATTTCTCCGCGCTGTCCTTCGGTTTGCGTTGGTCGTCGACCGCGCCGATGAGCTTATAGACATGCCCCATCTCGAACATGCGGAAAGAATCGTGTAGCGGTCGATTCTTCGGAACGAGCGCGAGCATATTCGGAATGAGCGTCGTGCGCATTTTCGCTTCGTAAGGCGCGACCGGATTGAGGAGTTCCAGCGTTTGACCCGGATCAAAGCCGAGCTTACTGCACCATTGGTCGTTAAACCAGCCGTAGTTATGGATTTCCAGGAATCCGTAACCGAGCGCGAGGAGACGCCGCGCGCGATGTTCCAGGCGAATATATTCTTCGACGTGCAGCGGCTTGAGGGGCGAAACGGGCAGACGCGGCTCAATATTGTCGAATCCGAAGATGCGCGTTACTTCCTCGACGATATCCTCTTCGATCGAAATATCCTTCTCGCTTCTGAAGGACGGAACGCCGACCCGCAGGGTTCCGTCGGGGAGGAAGTCGGCTTCAAACTGAATCGAGCGCAGGATCTCGAGGGTCTTCTCTTGCGGGAAATCGACGCCGACGAGTTGGTTCATGCGACCCGGCGGCAATTCGATATATCGCGTCTTGTCATGAAGGTCGCCCGCGAGCGAGAATCGCGTTTCGACTTTATACTCGACCCCGGACTCCTCCACAAGTTGCAGGATTCGCTCGGTTCCGACCTTGACGTTTGCCGGCGGCTGCGTCTTTTCATAACGTTGCGAGGCGTCGGTGCGCAGATCGAGCCGTTTCGACGTTACGCGAATCCGCGCCGCGCGGAAGTTCGCCGACTCTAGCATGACGCGCGTCGTCTTGCTCGTAATTTCCGTCTCCAGACCGCCCATGATCCCCGCGATGGCAACCGGTTTGGCGCCGTCGCAGATCATCATGTCTTCGGCCTTCATTTTGCGTTCGACTCCGTCGAGCGTCGTGAAGACCCCGTCTTGACCCATCGGCGCGACCCGAATACTCGAGACGAGATCCGCGTCGAACGCGTGCGTCGGCTGACCAATTTCGAGACTCACGTAGTTCGTGAGGTCGACGAGTAGATCGTACGTGCGCTGTCCAAGCGCGTGCAAACGGCGTTGCATCTTAATCGGGCTCGGAATACCCACGCTGCCCGGTTTAATTCCAAAGACGATTCCGGAGTAGCAAACGCAGTTTTCGTCGGCGATTTCGACGGGGAAGGCCGGCAGGGAATCGTACTGATCGACGTTGTGACGCTTGAGCGGTTTGAGTTCGCGATGAAAGACGGCGGCTAGCTCGCGCGCGAACCCGTAATGTCCCCAGAGGTCGGGTCGATGCGTGAGGCTCTTATTGTCGATCTCAATGAGCGTGTCGGTCGCGGGTACGAAATCGGAGAAGCGCGCGCCGACGGGGGTTGCTTCGGGGCATTCGAAGAGGATTTCGTGCCAGGAGCTCATGCCGAGTTCGGCGGCGCTGCAGAGAATGCCTTCGCTCGCGTATCCGTAGACTTCCGACGCTTCGATCTTCTTGTCGCCGAGGGTTACCCCTGCGGGCGCGAAAGGGGCCTTAAGACCGACGCGGGCGTTCGGAGCGCCGCACACGGTCTTATAAACGCGGTCGCCGCAATTGACGTCGCAATAGTGACGCGTCTTGCCCTCGGGCGTCTGGAAGGGCGTAGCCGCCGTGATTTGGCCGACGAGGACGCCGTCGACGTATCGTGTAACGGTCGAGATTCCCTCGACTTCTGCGGTCGCCATCGTGAGCCGATCGGCGACGACCTTAGGGTCAATGTCAGAAATATCGACGAAGTCGGAAATCCAGTCAAGTGAAATAAACATTAGGGAACCTCGATAGAGTTCGTCGCGGCGCGCAAGGTGAAGAATTGCGAGTCGCGACGTTTTAATGGTAAGTGAGAATTATTTTTCTAGTAGCCAGACGAGCAAACCCTTTTGGGCGTGCATACGATTGGCCGCCTCTTCGACAATGCGGCTCTGGGGCGAGTCGATAACGTCGTCGGTAACTTCGAGTCCGCGCCGCGCCGGTAGGCAATGCATGAAGATGGCGTCGGGACTCGCAAGCGCCATGAGCTCGGCGTTGACCTGGAAAGGCTTGAAAGCTTCCAAACGCTTATCCTTTTCCTTCTCTTGACCCATACTGACCCAGACGTCGGTGTAGACGACGTTCGCGCCGCGCACGGCTTCGCGCGGATCTTCGTGGAAGACGAGCTCGAATCCCGGCTGCCGCTGCTGCGTCATTTCTTTAACTTCCTCGTCCGAGAAACGGTATCCAACGGGGGACGAGACGGCGATTTTAACGCCTAGCATAGCGGCGGCCTCAATAAGACTCGCGGCGACGTTGTTGGAGTCGCCGACCCATGCGATGGAGACGTCGTCTAAGGAACCGAATTCCTCCTTAATCGTAAGCATATCGGCGAGCGCCTGGCAGGGGTGCGACTTGTCGGTCAGCGCGTTGATAACGGGAACGGTCGAATACTGAGCGAACTCGGCGACCGATTTGTGAAGTTTCGCGCGAAAGACGACGCAATCTACCATAGAGCTAAGCACGCGCGAGACGTCTTTAACGGACTCGCGCGTGCCCAGTCCGATGTGCTGTTCTTCGAGCAGCATGGAGGCGCCGCCCAGATGACTCATGCCAGCTTCAAAACTAACGCGCGTACGAAGCGACATCTTTTCGAAGATCATGCCGAGAACCTGACCTTCGAGCCGCTTGGTGCGAACGCCTTCTTTAAACTCCGCCTTGATCTCTTCGCCGAGCTTTAAGACGGTCTTTAATTCGTCGACGGCAAGATCGCCGAGCGTGAGAACGTGTCGTACTGGTTTCATTTCGTTAAGCTCCCTTCTTGAGCGCCGCTTCGAGAATATCGAGACCTTCGTCGAAGACCTCAAAGGGCGTGTTGACCGCCGGTAGGAGACGAATCACCTTGCCGTGCGTGCAGTTGATGAGCAGACCGTGTTCCATGCATTCCTGAACGAAGCAAGCGCCCTCGATTTTAAGTTCAAGACCGATCATGGCGCCGACGCCTCGAACTTCGGCGACGATATCAAGCTCGTCCTTCCACTTGTTCATTCGCTCCTTGACGCGCTTTTCAACTTCCTTCGCGCGCGCAAGGTAGCCTTCTTCTTCCACCATTTTGATTGTCGCAATACCCGCCGACGCCGCGATCGGATTGCCGCCGAACGTCGAAGCGTGCATGCCTTTTTTGAGATCCGCCGCATATTCCTGCTTGACGAGCATGGCGCCCGCCGCGACCCCGCTGCAAATCGTCTTCGCCAACGTCATGACGTCCGGCGTGACTCCAAAATGCTGGTACGCGAACCATTCGCCCGTTCGACCGCAACCGGTCTGGACCTCGTCGAAGATCAACAGGAGACCGCGCTCGTCGCAAAGCTTGCGCAGACCTTCCAGGAACCCTGCGGGAGGCATGTTCACGCCGCCCTCGCCTTGGATCGGCTCGAGCATAATCGCCGCCGTCTCGTCGTCGATCGCCGACTCGACCGCCGAAAGATTACCGTACTCGCAGTATGTAAAGCCCGGAAGAATCGGCTCGAGACCATGATGGTACTTCTCTTGACCCGTTGCGGAGACCGCGCCCATCGTGCGACCGTGGAACGAATTAAGGAACGTTATGATCTTGTACTTCCCTTTCGGCGCGTGCAGGCGCACGAGCTTGATCGCCGCTTCGTTCGCCTCGGCGCCTGAGTTACAGAAGAACGCTTTACCCCCGAAACTGCGCTCCGAAAGCGCCTGCGCCCAGAGTCCCTGCTCCTCCATGTACCAACTGTTCGGGACGTGGAGCAGACGCTCGACTTGGCTCTTGAGCGCCTCCACGACCGGTTTCGGACAGTGTCCGAAGAGGTTGCACCCCCAGCCGGGGAAGAAGTCGATGTAGCGTTTGCCTTCGGCGTCCCAGATGAACGGTCCGTCGCCGCGAACGAGCGCGACCGGGTACCGCGTATAATTGGGAATGACGTACTGATCGAATAACGCGATAATCTCTTGTGAACTTCTGGCCATAATTTGCCTCGTATGTAATGGGACGGTTGAACCTCGCGCCGCGCTTAGTCGCGTTTATCGACGATTTCAGTTCCGATACCCTGGCTGGTGAAGATTTCGAGCAGGATGGCGTGGCGTAGTCGCCCGTTGATAATGTGGATCTTTTCGACCCCTCGTTCAATCGTCTTAAGGCACGATTGAATCTTGGGGATCATGCCGCCGACGATCGCGCCGGACGCGAGTAATTTTCGCGCTTCGTCTGCGGTGAGCGAATCGATCATGGAATTGGGATCGTTCGGGTCGGTGCGCACGCCGTTGACCTCGCTCACGAAGACGAGCTTATTCGCGCGCAGTTGCTTAGCGACCTCGGTCGCAGCGACGTCCGCGTTCACGTTAAGCCCTTGGCGCGAGCCGTCGTCGAGCAACGTGTAGGACGGAATGACGGGAATAACGCCGCGTTCGGTGTAGCGTTGAATAACGTCGACGTCGACGCGAGTAACTTCGCCGACCCATCCGAGATCGACGTCTTCACCTTGGTCGTCCTTGAGTTTGGCCTTCCGACCGTACAGGACGTTGGAATCGAACGCGTCGGAGAGCGCGATCGCGGAGCCTCCGAAGAATTTAATCCGTTCGACCAGATCGCCCGTTATGCGTTTGGCGAGCGCTTCGCGCACGATTTTTAGCGTGACGTCGTCGGTAAAACGACGTCCCTGCACGAACCTGGGCGCGACTCCCGCTTCTTTCATAGCGTCGCTAATGGCGGCGCCGCCGCCGTGCACGACGACGGGACGCATGCCGACGGTTTCCATAAAGACGAGATCGGTCATGAGGTGATCGATAGCGATATCGTCTTCCATAAGACTGCCGCCAAGCTTGACGACGGTTGTCTTTCCGCGATGCTCGCGGATCCATTTCATTGCTTCAATGAGAACGTCGGCTTTTGCTGTCGCCATTTCAACCATAGTAGTTAGGCTCCGAGGATGAAGCGGAGAGCGAGCGGGTCGTAAGGCGCGCGCTCATGACGCCGTCGCGCCGCAATCTCCGCTCGTAAGAGAGAAGTTGGACGCATAAAAACAATAAAGGTTTTGCGTATACGCGCCGCAGGAAAGGACGCGAAATAGCGCAAAACCTAACGTTGTGAGAGGCGCGGTTAGCAGAACCGTCGCGCCGCGCTCATTTCCTCCCAAGCTCGGCGCGTAGCCTTGGTTCGAGAGGTTCGCGCGACGCGCCTCAAAACAGGTTAATAATCGCGCGCGCGCTTAGTCGCCAACGTAAGGCATGAGAGCCATAAATCGGGCGCGTTTAACCGCAGCGGCGACCGCGTGCTGGCTAACGGCGGAGCAACCGGTCTTGCGACGGCTGATGATCTTGCCCTGACGGCTCGTGAGCTTCTTGAGGAGCTCGACGTCTTTGTAGTCGACGTACATCGGACGGAGGCGTTCTCCGTTCGGGCACAAGGGATCGCGTTTCTTGCTGCGAACCTTAGCCTTGGCGCGTTTACGATTGATACGATTTTTCTTAAATGCCGGAGGTTTTGACATGATTCTTTCCGAGTGTCTAAATTTGGCTTGCGTCGCGCGCTTGATCGAGCGTCGCGACTATTGTCTATTTTTATTCTGTTGGCGCCCTGTTTTTCCCACTGTCTGGCGAGCGCGAAAGGATCACGTTTTCGCAACTCATTACGGTGGCGTTTGGGGAAACCGACCGGCGTCTAAAGTATAGACCGAAAGTATAACAGAAAGCGCGCCGACGGCAAGGGGGCGTCGGGGATTTTTTTATATTTTTCGCGAGAGACGCTCGGTCAGTCGTTGGCGCCGAGCACGTCGTCGATCCATTTTTTGAGCTCTTCGTCTTCGACGTCGCGCGCGTTCGTTTTGCGAGGCGCTTTGCGTGCGAAGACGACGTCTTTTCTTTCCAGTTCGTCGACGACGCGTCGCGCGACAAGATCGAGGATTTCCGTTTCACGCGCGCCTATTTTATGAGTTTTATTGGCGAAGAACCAGAGGACTCCGAGGATCGCGGCGTCCGAGATTATAGGGATACAGACGGAACAAGGAAAGATTTCAGGCGCGCGCCATATTTCGGCGAGTTCTTCGTCGTTGAGCACGACGGCGCTTCCTAGCAGCGCTTCCAGTTCGGCGCGCGCGCCCTGTAGCGGACGCGGAGGTTCGAGGAAGCGGTCGTCGGGTAATCGCCATAGCGCGGTCGTTCTCAGCGCGGTGGAGTCCTCGTTGAGCATGTAGAGCGCGGCGGCGTCGAACGCTCCTAGCGCGCGCGCGCCGGAGCGCATGACGTCGCGCAATCTCTCGGCGACGGGAGGATTCGGAACGGCGTCTTTTTCGAGCTCGGGAGTCGCGGACGCGAACGTCGCGAGTTCCGCTTCGCGTTGCGCGGTCGCTTCACGCCACTTGTAATTCTCCGTCAGAACGGACGCAAACGCCTCGGCGACGGCGCGCGCGCCGTTCCATTCGAGTTTGGGGGCAAGATCGTTGGCGCGTTCGAGCTTCAAAGAGCCGTAGACCTTCTTGCCGACTTCTCCAACGACAAACGATTCCGCGCGCTCGCCTTCTTGCGTTTCCTTCGCGGCGGCGGAACCCGCGCGCGCGTACCGGAGATTGTAGCCCAGCGCGTTTCGAAAACTCCTTAGAGCTTCTGGCAACGTCGCGGAGTAGGGCGCGTCGTTGGGATCGAGCGTACGTTCCGGATTGGGAAAATTTCTCAGGCAAGCGTCGTTTTGATTGGGGGAGTACATTGAGTTCTTTCCGTCGTCGTGGACGATTCGGCGCGGCGGCGCGAATCGCGAGTGGGTAACTAAGGATGGTCTACGGAATTTACCGAGTCGAAAGGGCGTTCTGCCGGTCGACAGATTAATCAATCGACGTCCGGACAAAAAAATAAAATGAAAAGCTCCTAAGGCAAGATTTTTCCGTTTGGACTGGTTGCGCGCGCTATTGGGGCGCTCCGTCGACGCGAGAACGCTAATAATCGTTGCGATCGACGCCGTGACGTCAAAAAGAAGTTCGAAATTAACGGAAGAGATTCAAGCGTGGGATCGTTCGCGGTCGTATCGGCGAGCAAATGAGTCGACGTCGAGCGCGTCCTCATCGTCCTTTCAAACGTCAGAACCCCTCTTTTTGGTAAAAACAAGAAAAAAAAGGAAAAAAAGGGGGCTTGAATGTTCCCAATCGCCTCTTTTGATATTATTATTTATGGGGGGATTGCGCAACTCGCGCTAGAGCGAGGCGCGCAGTCCAGGGCAACGCGCGTAACGCGCGACGTTTGACGATGAGTAGCGGCGTAGGGCGCCGCAATTAGTAAGGGGTTTCTCAATGAAACGACATTTCGCTATGCGCTTGGTCGTTCTGGGTCTGTTCGCGAGTTTCGCGTCGACCGCGTGGGCGATCGGCGTTGCGCCGTCGAAATTGGTTGAAGAATCAAAAGCGCAGGCGGCTGGTCTGACTCGCGCGTGGTTCGCGCAAGTCCAGCTTGACCCGAGCTTCGAAAAAGTAACGAGCGCGACGTATCAGGACGGGGTTATTTTAGCGACGACCGACGCAGGCGTTTTGCAAGTCATCGACGCGGAGAACGGCACGACGCTCTGGTCGACGGACGTCGGCGACGCGTATCTTTTCCCGCCCGCTCTCAATAGCAAGATAGTCGTGGCGATCTGCGGCACGCGCATGGTCGTCTACGATCGTTTCACGGGAGATAAACTCGACGAGACGGAACTGTACGCGCAACCTTCCGCCGGTCCGCGGTTGAGCGAGCGCGAGATTTACGTCCCAACCTTTAGTGAGAAGATTTTCTCGTACGCAATTAAGCGTCAAAAATCGGACTCCAAGACGTACGACGCCACCCTCGACTCCATGAAGGCCTCGACGAAGGACTACAAAACGGAAGCGGCGGTTGAGTTCGTTGAAAAGAATCTTGCCGACGCAGGCAAGGACGGCGCGGCGAAATTCCGCATTGAAAAGCTTGACGACAATCGTCCTCTCACGACGGCGACTTTCGGCGTCCCAACCGTTCAGCCCGTTATGGGAAGCCAGAATTACGATCTCGACGTCGTCTCCTGGACGACGGATCAGGGGTGGATGTTGCTTGCGAGTATGCAACGCAACGTAGGCGACGCGCCGTTCCGACTCCTGTACAAACTGCAGACGCGACCGTATTTCTCCTTCATCAACGAGCGTCGACTCGGCAATCGCGCGCAGATTCCGCGCGTCGACGTCGAAGCGACCCCGTTCTTCGTCCCCGAGGATAAGAGCGGCTCCGGACAGAATCGCGGCGGCATGTTCGTCGTGGGCTCGCGTTCGGGTCACGTTTTCGCGATCAACGACGTAACGGGCGACTTGCGTTGGACGTATATCACGGAACGCGCGGTTTCGGATCGAGTTTCGGCGTTCGGCGAGTTCGCGTTGGTTCCGACGGAATTGGGCGATCTGTACGCGGTTCGTTTGCGAGACGGTAGCGAAGCCTGGCGAGCCGACGGAATTGTTCGCGTCGTTTCGGCTTCGGCGACGCGTCTTTACGCGATGGACTCGCTTGATCGTCTCGCGATTTTGGAGCTTGCGACGGGTCGTCGCATTAAGACGCTCGATATCGGCAATACGACGATTCAGGCGTTCAATAGCGAAACGGATCGCATCTACTTGGTTTCTGAGGACGGACTCGTTCAGTGCCTTCATGAGACGCAATTGTCGGAACCGATACGTCACGTCGAGACGTGCGAGACGACCTACGGTCGCATTATGGCGGAGATGAGAGCCGCGTCGCCGGCGGATAAGGAGGCGGAAGACGCGACCGACGCCGACGAGGAAGAAGCCGCCGCGAATAATACCGAGGAAGAGGACGAAGATCCGAGCGACGCGTTCAGCGACGACGAGGACGAGGATCCGTCCTCTGCGTTTGGTTCCGACGAGGAAGAAGACGACGGTTCCGCGTTCGATGAAGACGACGGGGGATTCGGCGAGGACGACGAGGAAGATCCTTTCCAGTAATGGCGACGTTCTATCACGTCGAAGCCCCTAATAACTTGCTTTAAATCCTGTCCAACCGCGCGTAGAGCCGACGCTTGACGCGCGGTTGACTGTTTGACTAACGGAGGACGCGCGTGCGCTCATTTTTCATATCGTTCTTTTTGTTTTTCTGCTTGTTTTATGGAAGCGGCGCCTTCGCCGACAATCCATGGGAACCGTCTCCGGGGCTCGACGAGACCCTTGACCCGGCCGACAAAATTGTCGCCTACGAAACGACCGCCAATAAAGCGCGTCTTTTTCATAAGGAAACGCTCGACTATCTCGAGTCCCCAAAGACGAACGAGCCTGAGTTGACAATCGCGCTTCAGCCGAATAAAACGCGTCAGACACTCGACGGATTCGGCGCCGCTATTACCGGCTCGTCCGCCGTCAATCTCCTTCATATGCCCGAGGACGCGCGACGCGCGCTTCTTTTGGAGACCTTCTCGCCCACGCAAGGACTCGGCTACAGCTACGTTCGCGTCTCCATTGGATGCTCCGACTTTTCTCTGAGCGAGTTTTCGCTTTGCGACGAGCCGGGTATCGAGCATTTCGCGCTTTCGCCCGAGGACAAAGAGTACGTGATTCCCATTTTGCGCGAGATCAAAGAGATTAATCCGGACTTGAAGATTCTCGCGTCGCCTTGGACGTGCCCGAAATGGATGAAGGTTAACAATCTCAAGGAACTCAAGCCGTTCGACTCCTGGACGAGCGGCAGTTTGAATCCGAAATACTACGACGATTACGCGACCTACTTCGTTAAATACGTCGAAGCGATGCGCGACGAGGGCGTGGAAATCACTTCGATTACTATGCAGAACGAACCGCTCAATCGCGGTAATTCCGCGTCCCTTTATATGACGTGGCAGGAGCAAAAGGATTTTGTCAAAGTTCTGGGCCCCAAGATGCGCGCCGCAGGACTCCAGACGGAAATCATGGCGTTCGACCACAATTTCAATTACGATTCCAATAAGCCGGAATGCCGCGATCAGTTCGGGTACCCGCTCCATATCTACGAGGATCCCGACGCCGCGCAATATCTAATTGGCGCCGCATACCACGCGTACGGCGGCTCGAAGGAGGAAATGAAGCGCGTGCGCGACGCGCGACCCGACAAAGCGCTCTACTTTACCGAGCAGTCGATCGGAGAATGGGGCTACTCCTTCGGCGGCGATCTCATGTGGTTCATGCGAGAAATTGCGATCGGAACCCTCAATTACGACTGCAAAGCCGTGATCGTCTGGAATTTCATTCTCGACGATAAAAAGGGTCCGAATCGTCCGGGCGGATGCCAGCAGTGCTATGGCGCCGTGAATCTTTCGACGAACGACCACAAGTCGGTCGAGCGATATTCGCACTTTTACGAGATCGGGCATTTATCGAAGGTCTTTAAGCCCGGCGCGGTTCGAGTTGAACTGACAAGCGAAGGCGCGGCCGCGGGCTTTTACGCAGTCGCGGCGCGCAATTCCGACGGGTCGTACGCGGTCGTCGCGCTCAACGATACGGACGCGGCGCGAACCGTTCGGGTGCGCGTCGAAGGGGACGAGAAGGCGTTCGACGTCGCGTTGGCGCCGAAATCGACGCGTTCTCTCCGATGGCGACCGTAATTCCAGCGTTTTACTTTTGCTAAAGATTGCGCGCGGCACAGGCGTCGCGCGCTTTTCGCTATTTTGGGGGTTAACGAACTATGTCGCAGAACACGTTCAAATCGGATCGACCTAAGAAGTCAGAAGTTCCCTCCGAGGAACTTTGCGGATACTGCACGGGCAAGTGTTGTCGATATTTTGCGTTGCCGATCGACACGCCGACGAACTATGAAGAGTTCGATTTTGTCCGATGGTACCTCTATCACGAGCGCGCGTCCGTCTTTGTGGAGGAGGGAACTTGGTATCTCCTCGTCCATAACGTTTGTAAAGAACTCGGCGCGGATAATCGATGCCGCGTTTACGAGAAACGCCCGCAAATCTGCCGCGAATATTCGACGGAAAAATGCGAATACGACGATCTCTTTGTTTTTGAGCAATACTT
>CADCOO010000042.1 GCA_902803085.1 uncultured Planctomycetota bacterium | reverse complement strand
GCAGCCGACGACGAAAAGACGGTTTTTAAACCTGAATACCCCGATCCGTCCCCGATCGACGTCTGCCCCTCGCAAACGGTCGGATATTGCTCTCTTCTAACCCTCGATTTTACCGATCCGAATACGACGCTCGACGGCTGGCAAGCGCGCGACGGCGTAACGCTCGAACGCGGCGAGCGAACCCTCCGGATCATCTCCAAGGTTCACGATCCGTACTGCTTTTCGCCAATGATTCCTACGTTGCTCGCGAACGAGGAAATCAAGGCGACGCAACCTGGTCGGCTTCTCGTTAGGATGAAGGTTCGTCGCGAGAATACGGGGCTTGGTCAGATTTTTTCTGCAGAGGAAGCGTCGCCGGACTATAACGAGGGGAATTCGACGATCTTTCCGCTTGAAAAGGACTCCGAGTTTCATGAATACGTCGTTCCGCTCGACGTCGGCAGTCCGCTTTTGCGCCTGCGACTCGATATTGGCGGCGACGAAGGGCTTGCGGAAATAGAACGCATCAATCTAATCCAAGTCGTTTTCCAACCGGTAAAATTTGGCGTCTTCGCGCAGAAGGACGGTCAGCTTGAATATGAGCTTGTTAATAACGAGTTGGCGCCGAAGGACGTTATTCTTACCGTCTACGAACACGGTTCGAAGCTGGTGAGGACGATAACGACGTTACCCTGCGGCCGTAGCGCGCAAAGACCGATTGAGCTCCCTAAAAATCGCGCGTTCGGCGAGGTGGAAGTTATCGCCGCGCACACGGATAAAAACGACGGGGCGTTGCGGCGTTTCTTTACTTTCAACGAGGCGGTTGCCGATAAAGAACTCGCCGACGGAAAAGAAGCGCCGACGATCGCTTGCGGCGCGCTTAAAGCGCGGTTTGCCCCCGACGCGTCCGGCGCCGAAATCTTTCTCAACGACAAACGCGTCGCCGTGATTTCGCCTCTCGTCTGCGAAGAAGGGGACGGCGCCGATATTCTCGAACAAACGGTCGATTACGCCGCCGGCGAGACGATCGCTACGGACGCTAGCGCTGTAAAACGACTTACCCCCGTCTTCCGATCCGTCTCCGACGACGCGCGCGAAATTGAATTCGAACTTTGCGATCTGTCGCTCCGCGAATATCGCGAGCGTTTGCGCGGACGAACCTCGGCGACCGCATCCGGCGCGACCGTTGGTTCGCTCAAGTTCCGCATCGACGAAGATAAACTTTCCTTCGATTTCGATTCGCCGCGTCCCGCGCACGCGCCGGTCATTCGCGTTCTTGGCGCCATGGAGCAAGCGCTCTTCCCCGGCGTCGAGTACCTCGAAAAGGGAGAATACAGCTCCTCGACCGCCGATATTGAGACGAAAGAAGCGGTGCGATTCGCGCCCCCGATCCACTGGATTACCCAGCCCTTTGCGTCTATAATTACCGATCGCGGCTCCGTTTCGCTCCTCTACGACGACCCGAAAGCGCAGCCGATCTTCGCCGTGCCAGACTTTATCGACGGCGACGCGTCAAGCTCGCGCATGAATATCTGCGCGAAATCAGGAACGGGAACGATTCGCGTCCGCGCCCCCGAACCTCTTGAAAACGCGATACAATGGTATCTAGATACGCGCGGACTTCCCGAGGCGCTGACGCCGCCGCGTTCGAAGGAGGAGCAGGAGCAATTGAATCTCTTCGGACTCATGGAAACGCCGCTGAACACGCCGACCGGTTGGGTGCACGCGCTCTCGACGCCGGGTCCCCCTTATTCATTTAAACCATGCTATGGAACCGACTTTATCTCGGCGATCTGGGAGATAACGGGCAAAATCCCAGAGACTCCGCGCATTGATTTCGGGGACGCGCACATTGCAAACTACAGCGCCATGCTCCTCACGGGTAACGGCGAACGGCTAGTCGATTATCTCGCGTCGCGACGCGCCGGGTTCATTAAATCTCAGAAGAAAGACGGCTCCTATCGCTACTACGGCAAATTCCTTAAAGGGCACCATTGCGATTACGCGTCTGGGGACTGCGCCAATAAACTCTTCTGGCTCATGGACGACTATCGTCTGACCGGCAATAAAGACGCGTTGGCGGCGGCGGAAAAAGGACTTGCGTTCGTAAATAAGCTTCGCACGCCGGCGGGCGCGCAGGTCTGGGAACTGTCGCTGCACACGCCCGATATTATGGGTTCGTCGCGATGCGTTCTTGCGAACGTTTTGGCGTACGAAGCGACCGGGAAGGAGGAGTACCTCGCCGCCGCGCGACGCTGGGCGCTGACGGGCGTTCCCTTCGTTTACTTGTGGGAAGATCGTTCGGTCGCGAACGGCGAGCAACCCATGATGAAGTACGCGACGATCGCCGTTTTCGGCGCGACTGGTTGGCGATCGCCGAACTGGATGGGACGCCCCGTCCAATGGTGCGGACTCGATTACGCTTATGCGCTCATTCTTTTGGCGAAGCACGATAAGAGCGTCGACTGGCTCAAACTCGCCGACGGAATCGTAACGAGCGCCGAATGCCAACTCTACGTCGACGAGCCGGAATTTAAAGGCCTTCTTCCCGATTCCGTCCAAGTCAAAACGCAAGAGCGTTACGTCTTTGCGATTAACCCGACGGTCGTCCATATGCTACGCCGTATGATCGACGGCAAGCATACGAACGTAAGCGTAGTCGACGTCGCCGGCCGCCGCGTCGTGGCGCCTTATCCTATGAAGGCGGAAGGGAACGGCGTGCGAATTAAAGCGGAGCAGGGCGTCGATTACGATATCATGATCGACGGAACCGACGTCGTTAAGATCCATTCTCAAGGGAACGATTTCTATAAGCCGTAACGATTTCCATTTCGTAAGCGACTACGTAAAAAGACGGCGTCCGTCGATGCGACGGGCGCCGTCTTTCCGTTTGCGTTAAGCGTTAGCCAGCGTTAGGTTATTCGAGTTCGTCCTCGCAGACGACGCGGAATCCAACGTTAAAGACGCGTTGCCACGACTCGTATTCGTTGCGCACGCCGCAGCGCGCCCATTTCGGACGATCGCGCCATGAACCGCCGCGCGCCGTTTTGGTCGCGTCGACGTTTCCCGCGTTGCGACCGTCGTCGGCGACGTACGGATACGGTTTATAGTCGGAACTTGTCCATTCGGCGACGTTTCCTAGCATGTCGTAGAGCCCCCACGCGTTCGGCGCGTAACTGCCGACGCTCGTCTGGATCATATTGCCGTCGTCGACTCCTTCGGCGCGCGGAATAAAGGCGCGCCAGTCTGGCGGGTTCGAAATCGGTTGCGGATTAACCCCTTGTACGACGAAGAGTTTGGTGGAGTCGTCGGAGAGATTCTCGAAGGTCGAGAAATCGTCGTTTGTCGCGCCGTACCACATTGAGGACGCCGAGCCGGCGCGCGCCGCCCATTCCCATTCCGCTTCCGTCGGGAGTCGGAACTTCTTACCAGTCTTCTCGGAGAGCCACTTGCAGAATGCGTCCGCCTCCTGCCAACTTATTCGAATAACAGGCTGATTCGGGAGATTTGCGGGGTAGCCCGGGAGGACGTGGTCCTTCCACCATTGGTCGATATACCGACTGTTGTGGTTCGGATCGTAGAGGTTATAGATCGCGTTTGTCGTTTCGACGGTCGCCATCCAGAAGGGCTTTTCAATAGCGACGGGCATTCGCGGGAATTCGTCGTTAAAACCGTCTTCATCCCCCATAACGAACTGTCCCGCCGGAATTTTCACAAGGTCGATTTCAAGATCGTCGGCGAGCTTAACGCGCGCTTTGCGTTCCGCGGAAACGCTCACGGCGTATTCTTCGCCCTTCTGAGCCGCCTGGTTGTACGGCTTTGAAGTCGCCTGCATTTCGCGCGCGACGTCGGGGGTAAAGGGCCAGCCGTCGAGTTTGGGAGCGGAGCGGTCCAGATCAGGGGTCTTTTCCGGCTTAACGAATTCGGGTCGCGGCTCGTTATTGTCCCAGTAGTAGGCGTCGGTCTCGAAGTTTAAGTCGTTGTCCGCGTAGAGCGCTTTGAGTTCGACGTAGCGGTCGGAGACGTTCTTAATGGAACTTGTTCCACGCTCCTTCCCGGCCTCAGAGATTTCCGTCCAGGATCCGAAGTAAGGAACGTTTAAGTCGATCCAGCAGAAGAGTCTGCGCCACGCTTCATCGTCGAGCTTAACGTTGTGGTGCCCCTTGCGCAACATTTTGACGAGTTCCGAGGTCGAGACGTGATATTCCATCGGTTGGAAGACGTGAACGTCGCTTTCGGGTCCCGGTCGTCGCGCGTAACGAGCGAGCGCGTGATACGACTTAGAGAAGTTCTGCGGTCCAGCTGAAATATCGGCGAAATTCGGTCGGCCTTCCTTGGAGCCGTCGTGGCAGCCGACGCAGAATTTATCGAGCACAGGCTGGACTTCTCCTCTGAAGGAGAATGGTCGTTCGGGACCGTAGAAGGGAGTGAGATCGACGGGCGGCGTATTGCGCGCGATCGTCGTTTGAGTCGGGGTCGCGTCGTTCTGCGTTTCGTGGCACCCGATGCAGGACTCGTTCTCGCCCGGCATGCCGACGAACCATGATCGCATCGTTTGTACGGCGGCGCCAGTTTCATCGAGAGGTTGAACGACGACGGGCGTGTTTGCCGGAATCTTAAAGGACGCGCTTCCGTCTTCGAAGACGGGCGCTTCGCCGAGAAGACGTCGACCGTCCCAGCAGCTCTCGAGCCCAAAGGCGTCGTGTCCGCCAATGCCGCGATAGCCGTAGCTAACGGCGTATACGCGCAAGCTCTTAACGGTTCCTTTCGGAACGTTCGGAAGACCTTGCCCGAAGTAAACGTCGGTAATAAAGACGTTCGCCGTTTTTTCGCCAGGAATCGTTCTGTCCGGGATAACGGTCGGCTCGTCGCGTTCGATAATCGCGAACGGTTCGAGGAGCTGATAGTCAGGCTCGGAGCGCAGACGCAGCATATTGTCGTACGTGTCGACGAGATAGATCGACCACGGCTCGCTTGCGTTCATGCGGCATGAGACGAGAATGTGCTCGTCGTCGATCGGGCATGGGAAGAGGAATTTCGGCCATGATCCGTCGACGAGCTGATCGATCGTAACGTTTGCCGGCGGATTGTCGCGTCCTGGTATGCGTTGGACGACGCCTTGCGTCTCCTGTCGTCCTTTCGCGGGATCAAAGATTACCAGCTCGCCCTCGCGCGCGACGCCGTGGTGTCCGGAGACAATGCCGACAAACTTCGACGACTGACCCGGGAACGCCTTCGCGTAGAACGTACTGTTCGGCCAGTAGGATCCGCTGCCGTAATGCTCGACCTGATTGGTTCCGTCCGGGTTCATTGAGAAGACGTAACGCGAGTAATAGTGGGTAATATCGACGTATTCCCAACGCAGATACATAATGCGTCCGTTGGGGAGAATCGTCGGGTTCCAGTCCTGATCCTGCTCGAAGGTGAGCTGGCGGACGGTCTTACCGTCCTCTTCCACGCGGTAGAGGTTGCCGACGACGTCGCTGCCGCCGATGCAGGGAACGCCCATCATTGAGGCGGAAGAGACGAAGATAACAGACCCGTCGGGGACGTAGCATCCTTCGACGTTATTGACGTCGCCTCCCATTTCCGGCGTAACTTGCGTAAGCGAGCCGTCTTCGAGATTGCAGTCGAAAACCTGCCATGTGTTTTCGTCAGAGAGGCAGGTAACGAGGCAACGGTCGGCGTCCCAGTGGAGATTGATATCGCCGATAAAGGATCCGCGTCGACCTTTAACGATTTCCTCGAGGGGCGCGTCGAGGTTGTGGAGATCGAGGTAGACGAGGGAGTCGTCGTACTGTCCTTTACCGCGCGAGGCGTTGGAGATCCAGTTCGCCATGAGCGCGGGATTCTTCGTCTTGCGCAGTAGAATCTTATCGAAGTCGAGGGCGGGGTGGGCGAGCAGGACTTCGCGTCGGAACGCGTCGTATTCCTTAGCGAGCGTGACGACGCTTTCCGGCGCTAGATTGACGTCGGAGAATTTTGCGTCGAAATCCTGCCAGCGTTCGAGCCAGTCGACGTCGCCGAGCTCGTCCTCGTAGCCGTCGAGCATCGCTTCAATCGCGAGCTTGAGAGAATCGCGATTTTCAATGGCGAAAGCGACGTCGGGCCCGAGTTTGTCAAGTTCGCGCTTGAGGCGTTGCGCCTGAATACGCGCCTGCCACTCTTTGCGTTCTTCGTCGGAGGAGAAGAGGTTTGGATCGTCAAGGGAGCCGAGAACTTGCAACTCGACGAAGGACGCCCAGCTGTTCGCCGCCGACTTCGCCTTGCCGGGCTGTCCCGCCGCGACTTTGTACGTTTGCCAGACGCGGAATTCAATCCAGTCGTATTCCTGATCGAAGACGGCGCCGCCAGTCGGCGACTCGTAGGATGTGAGATAACCGCCGCGATTGCCTCCGATAACGTTTTCGCCGGAGGTGAGGGTCGGTTCCTCGGGGAATTTCGGCTCGACGCCGGGATGGGCGGCGTTGTTGGCGAGTCGAATTTCAAAGTCCTGATTGCCGCGCTCGTCGATATTGGCGGAGAAGAGTTTAATCGCGCTGAACTTGCGCGGTTTGCCGAGGTAATAAACAATACGGGAAGGCGCGCCGTTAATCATGACGCGCCCGGCGCCGCCGTACGTTCCGGCGCTGCCGTCGAGCAGATCGTCGGGGGAATCGACGGCGCTCGCGACGACTAGCTTGGCGCCGGGAAAGTTTAGCAAGTTGAGCTCGGAGAATTCCGCGATTTCGTCGTTCATTTGTCCGAACGATTGCGAAGACCCGTCCCAGGCTTTGAACTGCGCGACGGGTTCCGCGCTATTCGCCGTCGCGCACGCGCACAGAAATGCGGCGAACGCGATCGCTCTAGTAAGACGCGCTATTGTCATGCGTGATATCCTTTCGTTAAGCGCCGAAAACGTGCGACGTCGGCGCGTAATATAAAAATTATAGTAAAACGAATTGCGTCGTTATGCAAAGTAGACTAAGTACGCGGCGTAGCCCGCCTGCATGAGCAGGAGGATCGCGCCTTCCCAACGTTCAAGTTTGCGATCGGTAAGACAGAACCATGCGGCGATTCCTCCAGCGGCAACCATAACGGGGAGGTCGACGAAGACCGTCTGCTTTTCGAGATCGAGTCCGCCTGGAACTAACAGAAGCGTTCCTCCTAAAATAAGAACAATATTACAAATGCAGCTTCCGACGACGTTGCCGAGCGCGACGTCGACTTGGTTGCGGTAAGTTGCGACGGCGGAAACGGTCAACTCGGGCAACGACGTTCCCAACGCGACGAGCGTTAGGCCGATAACGAGTTCGCTTACGCCAATGGCGCGCGCGACGGAAACGGCGCCGTCGACGAAAAAGCGAGATCCCACGACGAGCGCCGCGAGTCCAAAGAGAACCTGCGCGATCGCCAGCGGCCAGTTCGTTTTAGCGCCGTTCTGTTCCGGCGTCGTCTCCTGCGCAATCGCGGTCGTCTCTTCTAATCCTTTCGCATTGGCGGTTGTGCGAAGCGGCGCGGACAGTCCGCGCGGCACGGCGTCGGGCACGACGACGTCGACGACGTTTGCGACGTGATTCGCGTTCTCCTCGCGTCGCGCCTGCTTAATCGCCACGAGTTCGTAGACGATGAACGCGAGCAGAAAGAGCGCGCCGAGCCAGCGTGGGAAATAATGCGCGCCGCCTTCTCGAACGAAGGGGAAGGCGAGCGCGCACGTCGCGACGGCTATAACGACGTAAATTGGAAAGTCGCGGCGTACGACAAGCTCTTGCGCCCTAAGGGGACGAATCATCGCGCAGCATCCTAGGATCAGCAGAATATTGCAGATATTGCTGCCGACGACGTTGCCTATCGCGACGTTTGCGACCTCTTTAGCGCCCTCTGCGCCCGCGCGCAACACGGACGAAAACGAGACCGCCATCTCGGGCGCGCT
>CADCOO010000041.1 GCA_902803085.1 uncultured Planctomycetota bacterium | reverse complement strand
GTCGACTTTAAACCACACGATCCCCTTCGCGCCGAACTGTTCGCCCGTCCACGAAATCAGACCGTCGATATCTTTACGACTGTACTTGTCCGCCGCGTTCTTAACGTTAATACCGCGAACGCGCCCGCCGCTCTCCGCAACGCTGCGAAAGACCTTAAAATCGACCGTCTTCGCGATTTCAGTCACGTCCTTAAGCTCCATGCCGAATCGCAAATCCGGCGCGTCGTGACCGAAACGCTCCATCGCTTCGTCGTACGTTATGCGAGGAAGCGGAAGGCTAATGTCGACGCCCTTGATCTCCTTCATGAGCCGCTGAACAAGTCGACTCACAAGATCGATAATATCCTCCATTTCGACGAACGACATTTCCAGGTCGAGTTGCGTGAATTCCGGCTGACGGTCGGCGCGAAGATCCTCGTCTCGAAAGCAGCGCGCGACCTGAACGTAGCGATCGTACCCGGAAATCATGAGCAGTTGCTTATAGAGTTGCGGCGACTGCGGCAGCGCGTAGAACGCGCCTTGCGTAACGCGGCTCGGAACGAGATAGTCGCGCGCGCCTTCAGGCGTGCTCTTGCCAAGAATAGGCGTCTCGACTTCAAGAAAGTCGTTTTCGTCGAAGAAATCGCGCAACGTCTTCGTTATACGATGACGGAGCGTAAGAACTCGTTGCATTTCCGGACGGCGAAGATCGATATAGCGATACTTGAGACGCGTCTCTTCAGAAGGTATTTCCGGCGCGGACGGCAGGAAGGGAACAGGCTCGGAATGATTTAGCACGACGAGTTTCGTCGCGCGCACTTCGATTTCGCCGGTCGCCATAGCGGGATTAACGAGTCCCTCCGGACGCGCGAGAACTTCGCCGGTAATCTGAACGACGTCTTCGTTGTGAAGCGTTTTGACCAGCTCAAAGAGGGCGGGGTCGGCGGCGGCGTCGAACACGGTCTGAGTTTTGCCGTATCGGTCGCGAAGATTAATAAAGAATACGCCGCTGTGGTCGCGCGCAGAATCGACCCACCCGGCTAGAGTAACAGTTTCGCCAACATTAGCGGCGCGTAACTCGCCGCAGGTTTTCGTTCGATACACTTCTCGATCCTCAATCTATGCCAAGCTAAAATCCAAGCGAACGTCGCATGACGGCGCGCGCTGACAAATTCGCGTTCTATTGTAGACCAAACGCCGATTCTTTCCAGGGGAGAGCGCGAAATCCAACCGATTTTCTAGCCGTGCGCAAGAGAACGCGGAAAAGAGCGTCGCGACAAACGACGCCTAGCCAATCGCCAATCGCAAAATAACCGCCCCTCTTTGCACGCGGTAACGCGGGCGCTATAATGGCGCTCGAGCGCGTCCCTCGCGGTTGGCGAGTCTGGATAGCGCTCGATCGAAAAACGTCAAACTTAGAACAGCGGAGATCGACCAGCATGGCAAAGAAAAGGACTTCAGATAAAACGGACGAACCGGTAAAACGCGCGCGCGCGAAGGCGAGTAAATCGAACGATCGTTCGCTGGAAGTCGAAAAGGACGCGTCCGAGATAAGCGCGTCGGACGTCGCGGCGCCCATAGACGACGGCGCAACCTTTCTCGGCGACGACTCGACCGGCGAAGATTACGACGATTCCCGACTGCTCGTGGAACAGACGAAGGAACGCGAACTTGCAGGCGACGGATCGATCGCGCCACCCTTCGAGGAATTCGACGAAGCTCGCGAACAGGAGTACGCGTCGCAATTCGCCAACAATCTCTATCAGGAGCAGTTCTATTTCAGCGATATGTTTGGCGAAGACGACAATCCCGAAGACGGCGACTTCGACGACGACTTCGACGAAGAATTTGAAAAGCTCTCCGACGCCGAATTCGACGAGCTCCTTCAGGACGACGACGATGAAGAGGACGAAGCGTCCGACGCCGAAGCCGACGCCAATCTGGACGACGATTTCGACGCCATGAACTCCGAAGAAAACGTCTATGAAGACGACGACAATATCTAATCTTGCCAATAAGACGCCGGGCGCCGACTCAACGTCGACGCCCGGCTCGTAAAGAATCGCTACGCGTGGGAACGCGCGAATTTATTCCGCGTCGGATTTATCTTTGCTCGCCGAATGATCGGTTAGTTTCTCCTTGAATTTGCGCATCTGCTGTTCGACCTTGTCGATCGCCTGATCAAGGCATCCAAAAAGATCGTCGGACGAGTAATCGGCGCGAAAGACTTTCTTGAGATCCGTCGAAACGATAATTTCGACGCGCATTGCGTCGTTCTTTTCCGGCTCGGCGACGACGTCGATCGTCGTTACTCGTTCGATGAAGCGACCGAGTTTCGCAACTTTCTCCTCGATTCGCGCCCTATGAGCGTCTGAAATTGAACATTTTCGCGCTTGAATTTGTATCTGCATATATCGAACTCCTTGTCTACCCAATTTGGGGACGGAAGAATGGGAACGGACGACGACCGCGGTCGCGCCGCGCTCCTGTGCAAGTCGGTTGAGCAAAGCCGCAACTTCGCTCGACAAACCCATTATACAGAATTAGTAAGCAAAAAGCGAGGATGGTTTCCGCTTTTCTTGGAAAAAGTTCAGATTGCCGACTATCGCGAGTAGAAAACCTCGACTTCGAGTCCCGTTTCCGCGCGCACGACGGAGGCGAATTCGTCCATGAACTCGTTCGGAAGCGCGACTGCGGCCGACTCTACCGGTTCGCGCGCCACCGTATACAACTGGATCGCGTTAATTCGGCCTCCGGCTGAGAGAACGCGCGCAAGCGTCCCGCAATACTCGTCGAGTTCCGCGCGCGTCGGCGCGCATCCGCGCCATGAAAAGAGCGCCGTCTGGATCTTAACGCTCCAGCGTTGCGACGCGTAGACGATATTGTCAAAGATTGTTTCAAACTCGACGCGCGTGCGATTGATCGCGCGCAATTGCGCGTCGTTCGTCGCGTCGAGTTTCGTCCAGATTTCACCGTTCGCAACGGCGAGGCGATCAAGCGCCGACGCGACCTCTGGAACGCGCAGACGCGTCGCGTTTGTTATGAGCACGAGTTTGAGAGGGTCGTAATTGAGTTCGCGACGCGCGGCGACAAGACGATCGACGACCTCGGGAAACTGCCGGGCAAGGGTCGGCTCGCCGTCGCCGCTAAAGGCGAAGTCGCGCAAGACGCGATTCGACAAAGGGGTCGCGGCGAAGCGAGGACGTTCGAAAAGCGCGCCGGAAAGAACGGCGCGCGCGAGCGACGTCGTCTCCCGCTCCAGCGCGTCGAGATCAACGCGCGCCGGAGCGTCGACCGCGCGTCGCAACACGTCGACGCTTGAATCGCCGTCGCGGTCGCTCACGGCGGTCGCGATCTCGGACGCGCGTTCGCCGCGCTGAACCTGGCAGTAGACGCACCGGAAATTGCACAATTTCGTCGGACTGAGATTCACGCCGATCGACACGCCGCGCGCGCGTCGACTCACCGCCGGGTACGCGTAGCGAAACGATTCAAAACGACTCGGATGAAATTGCGTCGGCGCCAGGGCGGCGCGCGCGTTGCGTTCGTCTGTCAATGTACCGCAAGCTCCTTAAAAGCTAATCGTCTTCTTCGTCGTCGTATTCGTCCTCGCCGATTTCGTCGACGTCGAGATCCCCCAATAAGCCGTCGTCGAGATTGAGGGACGCGTCGGGCGGAGTCTCCTCTTTCTGCGCGGCTGATTGCGAGTCGACGGGATCTTTCGGATCGGGACCGAGAATTTCAATGAGTCGGTCGCGGTCGACTTCCTCTTCTTCGACGAGCGCGTTCGTTAGCGCTTCAAAGAGGTCGCGCTTCTCGAGGAGAAGATTGCGCGCCGTTTCGTCCGCTTCCGTTACGATTCGTTTGATCTCTTCGTCAATCAGGCGCGCCGTTTCTTCGCTATACGGGCGCGATTCCGTCGTCATTTCGCGACCGAGGAAAGGATGCGTTTCGGAACCGGGGAAGGACACGGGACCAAGCGTTTCGCTCATGCCCCAGCGCGAAACCATGTCGCGCGCCAATTCCGTCGCACGCTGCAAGTCGTTCTCAACGCCCGACGTCGTTTCTTCATACATGATTTTCTCGGCGGCGCGACCTGCGAGCAAGTGCGCTAGCGACGCTTTTGCCTCGCTGGCGTCGTAGCTGAGCTTATCCTCGTCGGGCAAACTCCACGTTACGCCAAGCGCGCGTCCGCGCGGGATGATCGTTACCTTATGCACGCGATTCCCGTTCGGGAGGAACCAGCCGACGACGGCGTGGCCCGCTTCGTGACACGCCGTTTTGCGCTTGTTCTCTTCGGAAATAATCTCGTCCCGCTTCAGACCGAGCGCGATCTTCTCGAACGCAAAATCGAAATCGCTCGCTTCGACAAGCGTTTTATTATTGCGCGTCGCCCAGAGCGTCGCCTCGTTTACGTAATTACGAATATCCGCGCCGGTAAAGCCCGACGTCTGCTTCGCAAGTTTGTCGACGTCGACGTCCTTCGAGCAGGGAATTTGGCGTAAATAGACGTCGAATATCTCGCGGCGACCCTTCATCGAGGGACGACCGACCGTAATGTGTCGGTCGAAACGACCGGGTCGCATGAGCGCCGGATCGAGAACGTCGGGACGGTTCGTCGACGCCATAACCATAACGGAATCGTTCTGCTCAAAACCGTCCATTTCGCTCAAAATTTGGTTGAGCGTCTGCTCGCGTTCGTCCTGACCGCCCCCGACGCCCGCGCCGCGCAAACGACCGACCGCGTCGATTTCGTCGATAAACAGGATCGAAGGCGCGTTCTCCTTCGCCGCCGAGAAAAGCTCGCGCACGCGACTCGCCCCGACCCCGACGAACATCTGAATGAACTCCGAGCCGTTGATCGAGAAGAAAGGAACGTTCGCCTCGCCTGCGACCGCGCGTGCGAGCAACGTCTTGCCTGTGCCCGGAGGACCGAACAGTAGCGTTCCTTTAGGCACGCGAGCGCCCATGCGCGTGTACTTCGCGGGATTCTTGAGATAATCGACGATCTCAACGAGCTCCTGCTTGACCTGGTCGACTCCAGCAACGTCGGAAAACGTTACCCGCTTATTAGAATTCGGATCGTAGCGTTTCGCCAAGCTGCGCGCTACGCCGCCGCTAAGGAACTGATCGCGCGCGCTACGCGCCATTCTCATAAAGAAAACAATAAAAGCGATCGTAAGAATGAGGGACGCGAGCATAAACCACGTCGAGGAGTCGGTCGACGTCGCGCCCGTATAGGAGTCCAAATTCTCACGCAAACGCTTGTCGAGCGTCTGGTCGTTAAAGGCGAACGCGGGCGTCTCGCACTCGTACTTTTTAAAGAACGTGCGACCGTACGGCTTGCCGCTTTGCGCGTCGACCATCTGCAACGCGCCTTTTGAGTTCGAGACCATATTCGCGATCGGTGCGAGCGTCCAACGCTGCTCGACTCGAAGTCCGAGCTCATAGACCTCTAATAATTCCTGACCGGCGCGTTTGAGCTCCTCGGAGTCCGGCGCGAGCGTCGAGGGAACCGGCGCCGTCTTAACGACGGTTCCGTCTTTGAGCGCGAGCTCGATGTAGCTCTCCGACGTTAAATCAGACTCTTTTGCGCGAACCAGTCTAACGGTTCGTCCGTCGAGCTTCTCTTCGAGCTTCTCTTCATATTCTTTGGCGAGCTCAGGATTAGCCGCGTCGTAACTTCGAACGGCGCTCGCAAAGAGCGCGCGTCCGTCGGGCGTTAAATCGACCCATTCCGCGAGCGTGGGAATCTCGCGAAATTCGCCGATGATGCGCGTTCCTTTAACGGACGCGGATTGCAACAGCTTCCCGTCAAGCGCGTTATTAAACGCGATCCACGTTATCTCAGAGGACTTCGGAGTAGCAAACGCCTGGTATCCGAAATAGAGCGCCGCGACGATCGCCAGAGCTAGCACGAAGCGCGAAAACTTGGACGGTCGCGGAACGCCGCCGGATCCTAAGGGCGGTTCGCCGTCGCCGCGCGGCTTATCCGGCTCGCGATCGCCGCGCTCTTTAAATTTATCGGGAATCCGCTCGTACGTATCGTCGCTAATAGGCGGGGCGTCGCGCTCGTCGTCGCGTCGGTTCGCCAAAACGCGAATAGGTCGTGGTTCGCGGAAAAGACGGTCAAATCGCGCGCGTAAATTCATTAGAAGTTCCCTATAATCTCTGCTGAAGTGAAAAAGACGCGCGCCAGTAGCGCGCGGCGCGCGGCGCAACGCCGCAGGAGACCATTATAACAAGCGTGAAAAAAAATACTAGTTATCCGCGCGCTCTTTTACTAAAGAGCGGCAAACGTAGCTGAGCGACGTAGATTAGGCAAGCGCGCCGCCAAAAAAGAAGAAACAAGAAGTCGTTCGCTCCGCTTGCGTCGACCGCCTCTAACCGTTATAATGGAACGGATAACTCTCAACCGCGCAACGTAGCGCCACGGCGCCGCCGCGCGCAAAGGATACGTTAGAAGGAAAGCGTAACATGGCTCCTGCTGAATCGAACGGCGACCTTAACAGCAAACGCGTCGTAATACGCGGCGCGCGCGCGCATAATTTGAAGTCCGTCAATCTCGACGTTCCCTATTATAAAATTACGACTTTCTGCGGATTGAGCGGAAGCGGCAAGAGCAGTATGGCTGTCGACGTGCTCTACGCAGAAGGGAGAAGACGATACGTCGAGTGTTTTGCTCCGAGCGTGCGCGCAAAATTAGAAAAAGTAGAGAAGCCAGACGTCGATCTCGTCGAAGGCTCACTCGCTGCCGTCGCTATTGCCGGTCAACAGGGAGCGAAAACGTCAAACTCCACGCTCGGCGCCGCGACTGAAATCTCAGACTATCTGCGCGCGCTATTCGCAAAAGTCGGAACCCCCCATTGCCCAATATGCGGTCGCAAGACGCTCCAGGGCGCGCCGAACGACGTTTGCGACGAACTCGAGAAACGCGAGGGCGCGCGCGCCATGATCTGTTTCGCGCCCCCGACCCCGAAAGGGCGGCGCGAAAGCGTCGCCGATTTCGAACAGGAATGGCGACAAAAGGGCTTTCATCGCATTATCGTCGGCAAAAACACTTTTGATCTTAACGATCCCGACGGCGTTCCGCTCGCAAGCTATAGTAGCGCGTTCTTCTTTGAGCGCGCCAACGAGCCATACTCGGCTAAGCAGTATCTCGAGGGCGGCGGGCTCCAATCTCCGAGTTCGACTTTTATAAATATCCCGCAAAAATATCGACCCGCCGAGGCGCAGAATGAAAACGACTCGTTCGAAGAGGACGGCGACGAGCGACGCGATTCAAGCGCGCTCATGCTCGATCCAGACGGAAACTATGAGAAGATTAAGGAAAGGTTGCGCAAACGGTACGACGTCGTGCGCAGAACGGAACCGCCGAGAATACTCCTCGTCGTCGATCGCGTTACGATCGGGAAAAGCTCGCGCGATAGAATAATCGGCTCGATCGAAACCGCGTACGAACAAACCGACTCCCAATGCTGGATACTCCTTCAGGACGATCCAAGCCGAAAGAACGACGGCGATGCGAACGCTCAGACGGCGTTTGGCAATCCCTTTACCCTCGACGGCGCCGCGTGGGAGCTTGCGTGCTTCAGTCGTCAAATGCGCTGTAATTCCTGCGGCGTCGAGTTCTCGCCTCTAGAACCGGGACTCTTTAGCTATTCCAGTTCGATTGGCGCCTGCGAAGTATGCGGCGGCGCTGGACGAATACCCGCGTTCGACGAGGCGCTCGTTATTCCCGATCCGGAACGCACAATTAGGCGCGGCGCCATCGCGCCTTGGAAAAGCGGGACTTACCGCGCGCATTTCGACGAGTTGGTCGAAAAAGCGGACGAACTTGGAATTCGACTCGACGTTCCCTTTAAGAATCTCACGCGCGAGGAGCGTAAGACGCTCTTTCAGGGGTCGAAGCGCGCCAATTTCACGGGTCTCAACGGATTCTTTTCCGAATTGCTTCAAGAGAAGTACAAGATGCACATTCGCGCGTTCCTGGCGCGGTATCAGCGTTCGGTCGAGTGTCTGCTCTGCCATGGTTCGCGTCTCAAAAAGGAAGCGCTCTGCGTCGAAGTTCACGGTCAAAACTTCAACGACGTCATGTCGCACCCAATCGTCGAGTCGCGGCGCGCGCTCGAAGAAACGCGCTTCACGGAAAAGGAGCGCGCGCGCGGCGCCGTCGCAATTAAACAGACGATCGCGAAAATGAAGTTTCTGGAACAAGTCGGGCTCGGATATTTAACGCTCAATCGCGCGATAAAGACGCTCAGTTCCGGCGAACGCCGCCGCGCAGCGCTCGCTAAGGCGCTTGGGTCCGATCTCGTCGACATGCTTTACGTCCTCGACGAACCCACGAACGGACTCCACCCGAAAGATTGCGAAGCCCTCGTCGACGCGCTACGCCAGCTCCGCGATCGGGGCTCCACGCTCGTCGTCGTCGATCATAATAAGGACGTTTTAGAAGCCTCTGATCTCATCGTCGAATTCGGTCCGGAAGCGGGATCAAACGGCGGAAAAATCGTCTTTCAAGGAACGGCGGACGAGCTCAAAAAGAGCGACACGATCACGGGCGGCTATCTCTCGGGCGCGCGCTTCGCGTCCCCGTCGAAGCGTCGCGCCATGGACGATCCCGACTACGCGCTCCAGCTCAACGGCGCGACGGGCTACAATCTTAAACTGAAGGACGTCGACGTCTCGTTTCCGCTCGGAACGCTGTGTCTGGTTACGGGCGTAAGCGGCGCCGGCAAAAGCGCGCTCGTAAACGAAACGCTCTATCCGGCGCTGTGCGACAAACTCGGCCTCGACGCGCGCGAAATCGCGGAGCCGCTCCCCTACTCGAGCCTCATCGGCGCCAAACTCGTCGAGGACGTCGCGTTCGTCGACCAAACGCCGATCGGTCGCACGCCGCGTTCCAATCCCGTAACGTTTATGAAGATCTTCGACGATATTCGCGCGCTCTACGCCGATTCCCCGGAAGCCAAGAGTCGCGGGTTCACGGCGGGCTACTTCAGCTTCAACGTCGACGGCGGACGCTGCGATCGTTGCAAGGGGGAAGGCTATATTCAGACGGATATGCAATTCCTCGCGGACGTCTACGCGCGCTGTCCGAGTTGCGGCGGCAAACGGTATAAGGAGAGCGCGCTCGAGGCGCTCGTTCGCACAAAGAATATCGCCGAAGCGCTCGACATGACCGTTTTGGAAGCCTTCGCGTTCTTCAAAGGTCAGACTAAGATTCAGCAGAAACTCAAAAAGATGATCGACGTCGGTCTGGGTTATCTGAAGCTCGGTCAGCCTGGCAATACTCTCTCAGGCGGCGAATCGCAACGCCTGAAACTGGCTAGCAAGTTGGCCTCGTCGCACAAGAGTAAATGTCTCTATATCCTCGACGAGCCGACGTCGGGACTCCACTTCGCGGACGTCGTTCGCCTCGTCGACTGCTTCCACGATATCGTCGATTCCGGCTCGAGCGTGATCGCAATCGACCACAATCCCTCGCTCATTATGGCGGCGGATTACGTAATCGACCTCGGTCCCGGCGCCGGGGACGCGGGCGGTCAAATCGTAGCGGCAGGTCGTCCGGAGGAAATCGCGTCGAATCCGAACTCGGTTACTGGTCGCTACCTTGCGCGCGTCATGGAGCGCCGCGGTACCACGGCGCGATAGCGCGTCGCTCTTGCGACATTTTCACGGGAATTTCTCGCCTCGGGTTGTCGAGGTTCCGAATCGTGGTATAATGTCGGAATCATTCGCGCGTTTGGACGGCGTCGTCCTTGAGCGCGGCATAACAGAACGGCAAACGCGGACTCGCGTTTGTCCACGTTGGACGGTTGCAATGAGAAACGTTATATCGATCAGAGTACAAAACGTGCCGGGCGTGCTCTCGCACGTCGCGGGTCTTCTCGCTTCTCGCGGGTATAATGTCGACAGTCTTACGGTCGGCGCGACGGACGATCCGAAATTTTCTCGCATGACGATCGTTCTAGAGTGCGACCCGAAAACGATGATGCAGGTTGAACGCCAGCTCACAAAGCTCGTAACGGTCGTCGAGACGAAAAACCTTTCCGACTGCGAGCACGTGGAGCGCGATCTCGCGTTGATTCGCGTCGCGGTTACGACTCAGGAGCGTTCTTCCGTACTAGAACTCGTTGAAATCTTCCGCGCGTCGGTAATCGACGTGGGACAGAAGTCGCTTCTCATTGAAATTTCCGGGCGCGGCTCGAAGTTAGACGCTTTCATCAAAGCGCTGGCGCCCTTTAAGATCGTTAGCGTAACGCGATCCGGATGCATCGCCGCGTTGCGCGGCGACGTCGAACTCGACGAGCTTAACGACAAGAATTAGACTTAACGGCGCGTTGCGCGATCGCAACGTAAACGCGCATAATATTCCACGCGCGCCCGCGAACCTTTCG
>CADCOO010000040.1 GCA_902803085.1 uncultured Planctomycetota bacterium | reverse complement strand
GCGTTATAAAGGAACTCAAAATGCCAGTAGAAATTGTCGTTAATACGGAAGAAGAAACGGAGCGACTCGGCGCGACGCTCGCCGAACTCCTACCAAACGGCGCCGTCGTAACGTTGCTCGGAACGCTTGGCGCGGGCAAGACGCGTCTTGTGCAAGCGATAGCGGAAGCTAGCGGGGTCCCTGTAGGCGTCGTCGGCAGTCCTACTTTTGTGCTCGTTAGAGAATACCATGGCAAGACGCGAGCAATCTATCATTTCGACGCCTATCGTCTCCGCGATTCCGACGAATTTCTGGAACTTGGCGTCGACGAGTATTTCGATTCCGACGGTCTATCCTTCGTCGAATGGGCGGATCGCGTCGACGACGTCATTCCGCGCGATCATCTTGAAATAATCGTCGAACTAGTCGATCAGCGAACGCGCAAGTTTATTGTCTCGACTTGCGGGGAGTTCGATCCGACCTTCCCGCAACGATTGGAAACAGCGCTCAATCGAACCAATTAACAATCTCGCGTCGTTCAATGAAAATAAAGTTCCCGCTCGCCGCCACGCTCATAGCGCTCGCGCTTCTCGTCGCATTCTTTGCGAGCGCCATGAACGATTCGACGCGATTCGCGCATCGCGACGTTGCGTTCTACTATTACCCGCTTTTTGAATACGTTCAAAAGCTCTGGGAATCCGGAACCCCGCCATGGTGGAATCCGCACGAGAACCTAGGTCAGCCACTTGCGGGCGACCCAACCGCTTCGGTTTTCTACCCGGGAAAAGCGCTTTTTTTCCTTTCGAGCGCAGGCGTTCTTTCCTTTGGACTTTGCTTTAAGCTCTATATTTGGTCGCACGTTGCGCTCGCGTGGTTTTACGCAAGGAAATTGTCGCGAGGTCTTGGCGCGTCGAGCGTCGGGTCGGCGTTGTCGGGTCTGTCGTACGCCTTTTCAGGTCACGTCCTCTTCCAATATTCGAACGTCGTCTATTTGGTAGGCGCGGCTTGGGCGCCGGCTTTATTACTTTATGCGCTGCGCTTTCGCGCTTCGCGCAGTATGCGCGCGCAACTTCGCGCCGTTTTCGCCTTTAGCGTCGTCGCGTCGCTAGCGATTCTCGGGGGCGAACCGCAAATCGTCTATTTAATCGTCGGTTTTTCGTCTTTCGTTCTATTATTCACGCCGCGTCGATCCGGAACGCAAGAGTCGACGGGGCGTTCCTGGCGCAAAACGCTCTTCTTTCTCGTTTCCTCGTGCGCGTTGACCTTTGCGCTCGCCGCCGTTCAGATTATGCCAACGCTCGAAGTCGTCGAGCGTTCGAGCCGAGCGAACGTCGCGCAACCACGTTCGGTCTGGGAGGCGCCAAAGGCGCTTCGCGCTTCGTCCCCCAACGCCGAACGCGCGGATTGCTACGACGTTATGTTCTGTCAGGATATTTCGCAAGGCGGTCCTAGCGCGACTTTATATCGCTTCAGCGTCGGACCGTGGCGATGGCTTGAATTCTTATTTCCGAATATCGGCGGTCGACAATTTCCACAATCGGAACGTTGGTTCGACTTCGCGCCGGAAGACGTCGCGCTCTGGACGCCAACCCTCTATATGGGCCTTTTGCCGGCAACGCTCGCGTTCGCCGCGTTCCGATGGCGGTCAAGACGTCGCGCTCGTCCGAACTTTACGACCGCGCGCGAGGGCTATCGCGTTATAGCGACTCGGCTATTTCTCTTCGGTCTCCTCGGAGCGCTCGGAGGGTACGGACTCGGATGGCTATGCCGGATTCTGATGGAACTCGTTCATGGTTCGCGTCCATCTTTAGCTTTTAACGACGGCGATCCGCTCGGCGGACTCTACTGGACGCTCAATCTCCTCGCGCCCAAGTTTGCACAATTCCGGTATCCTGCCAAATTGATTACGCTCGTCGCGCTCGCTATCTCGCTACTCGCCGGGTTCGGTTGGGACGAGTTCAAAGACGCTCGTCGTTTTCGCGTTATCGTCGTTTCGGTCGTCGCGTTTGCGCTCGCGGGTTTAGTCGTCGACGTCTGTTGCGGCGTCGACGCTTTGAAAGCGCTGGCGATCCCATCCAATCCGCTTTACGGACCTTTTCAACCGACGGCGGCGTCGCGCGCCATTCAGGGGTCTTTTTTACACGTCCTATGCGTTGGGGCAATCTCAATCGCGCTCATTGCGATTCTTCGCAGAACGGGTCGGTTTAATCGAGGGGCGCTGACAGTAGCGCTTCTAATAAGCGTCGCCGGCGACCTATATCTTGCGAACGCCTGGACGATCGTCGTCGCGCCGAACGCCGTCTTCGCTCGAAAAAGCTCGCTGCTCGACGTCCGCGC
>CADCOO010000039.1 GCA_902803085.1 uncultured Planctomycetota bacterium | reverse complement strand
GCGCGCGATTAGACGCGAGTCAGAATCGAGTTTGCGCGCGTCGTTCCGCTACCAATCGAACGCCAGGTACTTGACGCTTTCCTTCCTCGCCCAGAATTCCGCGCGGCTGCCTTCGCTAACGTGGAGCGTAAGCGTGCAGGAACAGTCGAGAAAGGCGTCGTCGTCGATAGAAGAGACGCTTCTGGGAACGACGACGTCGTCTAACCAGTAGCAGGTTCTGAAGGCGTTCGCACAGATAGTTCTAACGCCTTTCTTAAGGACGACCTTGACCAGCGAGTAACAGTCCTCAAACGTATAATCTTTAATTGTGCGAACGCTTCCCGGTACGACGACGCCGATTAGCGACGAGCAGCGCGCGAACGCGCCGTAGCCGACGGTTTTGACGCCGTGCTGCATTTCAACGGTTTTGAGCGACGTGCATTCACGAAACGCACAGCTGCCGATTGTTTTTACGGTACCGGGAATGACGACGCAGATTAGCGACGAGCAGCGCGCGAACGCAGCGAAGCCGATGGTTCTAACGCCGCGCTGCATTTCAACTCTTTGGAGCGACTTGCAGTCAAAAAACGACCAGTCGCCAAGCCTCTTGACGCTGCTCGGGATAACGATTTGCTTTAGTGCGCGGCATTTAAAGAACGCTTTCTTGTCGATAATCTCAACGCCTTCTGAAATGTCGACGCGTTGCAAATTGTAACAGTACGCGAACACCTTTTCCGCAATTGTTTTTACGGTACCGGGAATGACGACGCAGATTAGCGACGAGCAGCGCCCGAACGCAGCGTAGCCGATGGTTCTAACGCCGCGCTGCATTTCAACTCTTTGGAGCGACTTGCAGTCAAAAAACGACCGGTCGCCAAGCCTCTTGACGCTGCTCGGGATAACGATTTGCTTTAGTGCGTGGCATTTAAAGAACGCGTCCGCGTCGATAATCTCGACGCCTTCTGAAATGTCGACGCGTTGCAAATTGTAACAGTTCGCGAACGCCGTTTTCGCAATGGTTTTTACGCTTCCTGGAATGCTGACGCTTTCAAGAGAGTAGCATTCCATGAACGCGCCGCGGCTGATCGTTTTGACTCCGCATGAGATGACTACGCTTCTCAAATTATCGCATTCGTTGAACGCATATTTGCCGACGGAGGTTACGCTTCCCGGAATGGCGACGGTTTCAAGAGAGCGGCATTTGAGGAACGCGCAGCGGCCGATCGTTTTGACTCCGTATGAAATAACGACGCTTCTCAAATTCTCGCATTCGCCGAAAGCAAATTTACCCACCGTTTTTACGGTCCCCGAGATGACGACGGTTTCAAGAGAGCGGCATTTGAGGAACGCGCCGTACCCGAGCGTTTGGACTCCGTCCGGAATGAATACGGCTCTCAATTTCTCGCATCCTCGAAACGCATACTTTCCGATCCTTTTGACTGTCCCCGGAATCACGACGCTTTCAATGGACGAACATTCGAAGAACGCGTACCTCTCGATCATTCCGACTCCGCGCTCAATGACGACCGTTTTCAAACCGGCGCAGTTTCGGAACGTCCCTCGGTTGATTTTTTTTACTGACCCGGGAATAACGACGCTCTCCAGAGCCGAACAATTATAGAACGCGTATATGCCGATCGTTTCAATTCCGTACGGAAGGACGATTTGTTTCAAAGCGCGACAATCAGCAAACGCCCACATGCCGATCCTTCTGACGCTTCCCGGGAGGACGATTTTTTCCAGCGCATAGCATTTCTCGAACGCCCAGTTGCCAATGACTTTTACATTCCCTGGAATGACGATACTTTTCAATGAGGAGCAATAGGAAAACGCGTCCTGGTCGATCGCCTCGGTTTCTTCCGGAAGGACGACGTCTTGCAACTTTTCGCAATTCGAAAACGCGCCTCTGCAGATCCTTTTGATTCCCTTAGGAAGAACGACGCTTACCAAGTTGCGGCATTCATTGAACGTCCACTTTTCAATTCGTTTCACTCTGCCGTAAATAGCGACGCTTTTCAATTGGACGCAATTGACAAACGCCCATCCGCCGATTTTTTCAACTCTTCGAGGGATCGTGACGCTCGTTAGAGAAGAGCAACCCGCGAACGCGCTCGCGCCGATCCTTTTAAGACCGACCGGTAGATCGATTGACGTCAGAGAACTGCACGCTGAGAACGCGCATTTCTCGATAACCTCAACGCTTTCCGGGATAATCGCGGTTTTAAGCTTAACGCACGCCGAAAACGCGAATTGCCCGATTCTTTTGACCCCGTTAGGAATGACGACGCCGACGATTTTGTCGCAGTCTTTAAACGCTCCTTGGGCAATTTCAACGACCCGCTTCCCGTCGATTTGGGAAGGGATAACAAGATTGCCGCTAAGAGAAACGCCTTTCTGAGGCCCGACAATCGCGACCCCGCCGCGCTTCTTGGCGACGACGAACTTAGGCGGCTCTGGCGCGATCTCGGGGCGTGAGACAGGTGAAATTACATTTTCCATGGAAACTCCTTAATTGTAATTCTTGTAATGTTGAAGTATCCGAGAGGAATTTAACTTTTAAATCCGGCGCGAGTCGGCGGAAAGACGCTAGACGTTCAGACGGTCCTCGTAACCAAAATTACGGCCGTCTGTCAGATCGTCAGGTCAGAAAGCGCGCGCAACGCCCTGAGGCTCCGTCCGTCTTGGCGAGACGGAGTCTGTGATTGTGGGGACGTTTATAGACGCGCGACAACATATGAAAACGCCGACGTCTCGATTTAAATAACAAGAAGCTGCCAATACGATGAACAAATACGGGACGCCGCGATTCTCACGCTTCCGCAGAATCACGCTTCGGAAAAGTATGGGACGTATTAATTGGGGACGGAGTTCCAGGATTTTCCCAAAAAGATTTTTTTTTGCGCGACACGAGGTTTTTTCGTCTTTAGACGCAGACGCTTTATTAAGAAATTGACGCGCGCTTTCGCTTCGGGGTTATAGCGCGGCGTTTAATCGTTCGACTTCGTCCTGGCAACGGTCGGCGACGTCGTTAACGCAGTATCGGTCGTCGGGCAATTTGAAGAGTTCGAGTTTTTCGGTAGGTTCGCTTAGTTCGGAATCGTTTGGCGTCGGCGTTCTTTTGAAGAACCAATCTTGATTAACGAGCGCGCGCTCTTGCGACTTGGCGTCTCGCGCGACGACGAAAACGGCTTCTCGAACGCTCCCGGTTTCGTCGGCGAGGAGTTCGAGAAGGTTGGCGCCCGGCTCGTCCTGAGGCGGTGCGACGCGGCGCGAAGTCGATTCGTCGTCGGTCGATTTTGGCGATTCGTCTTCGGTTTGCTTGTCGCCGGACCACACGCCTGCGAAGGGCGAAATTTCGACGTTTTCGAGTCGCCAGAATTCCTCGCTCTTGAGCGCTGGCGCGAATTCCGACCATGAGCGAATCGTCTCGTAGACGTCGCGCGGTTCGCACAGCGCGGGCAGGCGCATGGTCGCGCAGGTCATGTCGGGCAGGCGAATGGCGAGCGGAATTCGAGTTTCTTCGGAGTAGAAAGGGGACGGCTCGTCGTTTTCGCCCGGGACGCCGAGCGCGGAAGGCGCGCCTAACGGGCATCCTCGCGCGCCGGAGAGTACGAGCATGGTTTTATCGAGAATTTTGCGTTCTTTGAGGAGCTCGAGGAATCCCGCGAGGGTTTCGTCGAAAACGTTGACGCCCGCCGCGTAGGCTTCCACGACGCTCTGTCGCCGATCGGCTTCGTCGAGCGCGTCGAGTCGAGCGCGTTCGGACGAGCGCACGACGTTTGCGTTTTCGTGCGTCGTCGTCGATTCCACTCTCGCGCCGCGACGTTTGGCTTTCGCGGCCGCGGTCGGCTCGCGTCTCCAGTAAGGGGGCGCGACGTCGGCGTAGGGCGCGGGGTCGTCTTCGTCCTCTTGAAAGAGTCGGCGTTGATCGCAGGGAAAATCCCATCGTTCGTTCCATCCGGAGAGGTGCGCCCAGACGCACCATGGTTCGGCGTCGCCGCGTTTGGTATCGTCGTCTAGTTTCGACAGGAAGCGTGCGAGTTCGGCAAATTGGCGAAAGAAAGCGGTCTCTTCAATAGACGTAGCCGGCGCGTCGGCGTCGCTGGCGTCGAATAGTAGTCGATCTTCGAGCTCGTCGCCGTCGACGTCCTGATAGAGCGCGATCGCTTCGACGTCGGAGACGACGAAATTCCGATATCCCTGCGCTTTGAGGGCGGCAAAGAGAGAGGATCGTTTTTCGCGCCGTTCCGTTGCGGGCGACTCTCCGAACCAGAACGCGCGATAGAGTTCGTTGAGTTCGAGGGAGGTCGCATAGTAGGAATCGAAGACGATCGACTCAGCGGCGAGCGAATTGAAACCTGGGGAGTCGAGCCAGGTCGCGCCGTACGCGCCGAGGCAGTCTGGATTCAGGCGGTCGATCGTCAAACAAAGAATGTTGCTCTTGCCGTCGCTTTTCGCTCGTGAACGTCGCGTTACGATTTTCATATCGATTCCCTCTAGTATTGAACGATAGCGCTCGGCTTAGGCCGGAACCGGTTCCGCGCCCTGCTGAGACGGCTTTTCCGACGATTTTGTCGGGTTGCCGTTCAGATGGGCGAGCAGGAGTTTGACGAGTTCGTCGGCGACGAAATTTTCTTCGCACAGGACGAGCGCGGCGCCCTCGCGTTCGAGCTTTGGAACGTTGAGGCGATAGCGCGATCGGGACGCGATAATTACCGACGGATTGAGCGCGCGCACGGATTTCACGACGTTGATCGCAAGGTCGTCGCGAGGAACCGTAACGAGAACCGTCGACGCGCGACCGATTCCCGCCTGACGCAAGACGTCGTAATTCGCGCCGTCTCCCGTTACGGTCGGAACCCCGTTCTGATTGAACGGGTGCAAGTTGACCGGATTAAAGTCGACGACGCACACGGAAATATTGTGCGCGAGCATTTCGTTGGCGATCGTCTGGCCAATATGACCGGCGCCGACGATAATCGCGTGCCCTCTGGAGTTGGCGATCGCTTGGTAGAGCTTGGGATCGAGATCGGAATCGGCGCCAGAGATTTCATGCTCTTCCGGCGGCATTCCGAATTTCGTCATGGCGATCTTAATCATGTTCGGCGTGAGAACGAGGGACGCGACGGAAACGAATAGCATGGTGTTATAGACGGACTCCTCGAACGCGTTCTTTTCAAACGCGATCGTGAGCAGCATAAAGGCGAGCTCTCCGATCTGCGATATGCTAACGCCGAAAGCGAGCGCGCCGCGCGCATCCATTCCGCACGCGCGCAACGCCGCCGTCGAACAGATCGCCTTGAGCGCGATGCAGCACGCGAGGGTCGCCAAGCACACAAACGGATGGTGGAAAACGTAGGAGAAGTCGGTGAGCATTCCCAGCGAGATAAAGAACATCGCGGAGAACGCTTCTCGGAAGGGCAGAATAAGCGCGTCGATCTGTCGAGTCAAGCGATTCTCGCCGAGCGCGATACCGGCGGCGAGCGCGCCGAGCGCCGCCGTTAGGCCCAACGCTTCCGCAACGACGCACATGCCGAGCAGAACGACGACCGCGTAGAGAATAACCATGTCGTTCGTACGGAGCGCCGCGAGCCGTTCGATAATAAAACGCATATTCGCGTATTTGATCAGCAGGACGATCGCGCAGAACGCAATCGATCTGAGCGCCATGTCGATCCACGGATTATTGAAGAGATAAGAGACGTCCTCGCCGTCGGAGCCGCCGAGAATGATCGGCAGAATGAGGAGCAAAGGCACGAGCGCCACGTCTTGAAAGATAAGGAGGCCGAGCGTCGCCTGCGCGCGTTTCGTATCCGCCTGACCGAAATCCGTGAGACTCTTATAAACGAGCGCCGTCGAACTGAGCGCCACAACGCTGCCGATCGCAAGGCCCGCAACCCAGCCCATCTTAAAGATTAGGCACATAACCATGCAGACGCCGATCGTCGCGCCCATCTGCAACGTGCCGCCGATAAACATGTACTTGGCCGTCGCGGCAAGTTGCGCAAACGTGAATTCAATGCCGATCGCAAAGAGAAGGAGTAGGACGCCGAATTCCGTCGCCGCTTCCAGCGCGAAACGACCGCTCTTGATCTCGGCGACCGTTTCGTCTCGCTCGCGCGCGTTGTGCTCGACCGCATATCGAGATTCGCTCGCCGCAAGCTCTTCCGTCTTGGCGGCAAGCTCCTCTTTGAGCTCGAAATTCTCCTCTTCCGCCGTGCGCGGGAAGACGCGGGACGACAAACGCTCTTCACGCTCTTGCTGCTTCTTCGTGGCGTCGAGCCGTTGTTCCGCTAGTTGTTCCTCCGAGGCCGCTTTGTCTTTTTCGACTTTTTTCAAATAGGCTTCGTCGCTCTTGAGCGCCTTTTCGATGGCGCCCGAGCCCGTCAAGTCGAACCCGCCCGGGCCAATCAGCGCGCCGACGACAAGATACCCGATGAGCGGCGACGCCTTAAGGCGTTTGCAGATTACCCCAGCAATGAGCCCTGAAACCAAGATGATTGTTATTGTAAGAACGAAATAGGCGCCCAAAGTGAAACTCTCCTTGTCTCGAATACCAAGCGGTCAAGCTCGACGTCGTCGCCGCCGAGCCGTCCCATACAACGCTACGACTGGGAGCGCCATTATAGACGGGAACGCCCAAATTGTAAAGGGCAAATTTGCTAAACGGACGCGTTCGAGCCTATTTTCTCGTACTATCGAGATTTCCTACGAAAAAGGTAGGGGAAGTTTCAAGGTTTTTCATAAACGCCTATTGACTGAATAGGATTTATGTGTATGATTGTTGTCGCGAGCGGGAGAAACGGTTTCTCTCGCGGTTAATTCACCGAAGAGAGCGGTCGCTTGCGAGCGACGTCGCGTACGGAGCGAATCGCGTATGACAACGACTGAAACTGAAAACGAACGAGGCGCCATTAAAGAACTCGAAACGAAATGTTTGCATTTGCCGCACGACGAGGAGCGGCGTCGGTACGACGCGACTTTCGGCGCGATCAGCTATCCGATATTCCAGACGGCCGCCTTTGAGCATCCTGGCGTTCGCGCCGATTATCAACCTGGTCAAGATCATATTAGTCTTAGCTCGGGTCACAATTACACGCGCGAGTCGAACCCCACGCGCGACCATTTGGAGAAGCTAATCGCGCAACTTGAAAACGGCGAGACGGCGCTCGCGATGAGCAGCGGCATGGCGGCGATAACGCTCTTGCTGAACCACTTTCGCAGCGGCGATCAAATAATCGTCGACAGCGACCTCTACGGGGGCAGTATTCGCCTCTTTGCGGAGTACGGCGAGCGTTATGGAATCAAGTTCACGCGCTGCGATCTGACGAAGGACGATCCGAGCGCGGTCGCGACCGATCGTTTCAAGGCGATCTATTTCGAAACGCCGACGAATCCGATGACGCACGTCGTCGATATCGAGAAGTACGCGAAATTCGCGCACGATCGCGGCGCGCTGTGCGTCGTCGACAATACGTTCCTGTCGCCTTACTTTCAGAATCCGCTCGATTGGGGCGCCGACGTC
This sequence comes from uncultured Planctomycetota bacterium, assembly GCA_902803085.1. GTDB lineage: Bacteria > Planctomycetota > Planctomycetia > Pirellulales > Thermoguttaceae > RUG369. The sequence continues at coordinate 6,274 of CADCOO010000039.1, read as the reverse complement.
GTCGTTCATAGCGGGACGAAGTTTCTTTCGGGTCACCACGATACGATAGCGGGTTTTTTAGTGGTTCGCGACCGCGCGCTTGGCGACGAGCTCAAGCTCCTTTCGACGACGGTCGGCAGCGCGCTCGCGCCCTTTGACGCGTGGCTCGTTTTGCGCGGCGTTCGCACGCTTTCGGTGCGTCTCGATCGCGCGCAGGAGAACGCTTTCAAGATAGTCGAGGCGCTTCAGAAGCAGCCTCACGTAACGCGGGTCTTCTATCCTGGGATTGAAAGCAGTCCCGGATACGCGATCATGAAGAAGCAGGCGCGCGGTTTCGGCGCGATGATCTCTTTTGAGACGGATACGAAGGAGCGCGCGATTTCGACGCTCACGAAGGTGAAGACGATCGTCTTTGCGGAAAGTCTTGGCGGAGTCGAGTCGCTAATAACGTATCCTATCGCGCAGACGCACGCTTCAGTTCCGCCCGACGTCCTTGACGCTAATGGGTTGACGGATAGAATATTGAGACTTTCAGTCGGGATCGAAGGCGCGAGCGATCTGATCGCCGATCTCGACCAAGCGCTCAATTCGTAATCCGTTTTATTAAGGAGCCCATTATGTCAGAACGCAACCTGGATTTCGACGCGTTGATTGATCGGCGCGGGACAGATTCGATTAAATTTGACGCCGCCGCGCAACGCGGCATGCCGGACGACCTCCTTTCGTATTGGGTTGCGGACATGGATTTTCGCGTTTCGTCGTATGTTCAAGACGCGCTCGCGGAGGTCGTCGCGCATGGAATCTTCGGTTATTCGGAGCCGGACGAGCGTTATTTTCACGCCGTTCAGAAGTGGATGCGCGAGCGCCACGATTTCGAGGTTACGGAAGATCGGCTCGTTAAGACTCCGGGGATCGTGTACGCGCTCGCTCAGGCGGTTCGCGCTTTTACGCGCGAGGGAGACGCGGTCCTTATTCAACAACCGGTTTACTACCCGTTTTCCGAGGTAACGAAGTCGAATAATCGCCGCCTCGTGAGCTCCGACCTCGTAATCGACGCTTCGGGTCGTTATCATATCGACTTCGACGACTTTGAACGCAAGATTCTCGAGAACGAGGTCAAGCTTTTTATTATGTGCAGTCCGCACAATCCTGTAGCGCGCGTGTGGCGTCGCGAGGAGCTTGAAAAGATCGCGGAGATCTGTTTGCGTCGCGGCGTCCTTGTAATCAGCGACGAAATCCACAACGATTTCGACTTTGAAGGCCGCCATACGGTCTTCGAAACGCTCGGTTCAGAGGTCGCCGACATAACGATAACCTGCACGGCGCCGAGCAAGACCTTTAATCTCGCGGGATTGCAGTGCTCGAACCTTTTTATAACGAATCCGCGCTTGCGCGCGCAATTTCGCGCCGCGTTGCGCGCGAGCGGCTATTGCGAGCTCAACCCGATGGGTCTGGCGGCGACGCGCGCCGCGTACGAGCATGGCGGCGAATGGCGCGACGCCATGATGAAGTACGTCGAAGCGAATATCGATTTTGCCGTCGACTTCATTAACAACGAAATACCGGGCGTCTCGACGGTTAAGAACGAAGGGACGTACCTCATGTGGCTCGACTGTCGCGAGCTCGGTCTATCGGTCGACGCCTTGGACGAGCTGATCGTTCACAAGGCGAAACTGTGGCTCGATAGCGGTCGAATCTTTGGCGCGCCTGGGAACGGATTTCAACGCGTGAACGTCGCGTGCCCGCGCAGTTATTTGGCGCTCGGTCTGCGCCAACTTCGAGACGCGGTTCTCGCGCGGCGTTAGGCTCTTTCACAGACGTAGGGAGCGAATAGAATGATACAGAAATTCGACGTCTGGTTTGCGCCGTCGGGCGAAAACCGGAGAATTCACCTATATTTGCCCGACGACTACTATTACACAAACGAGCGTTACGCGACGCTCTATATGTTCGACGGGCATAATTTATTTTACGACGGCGACGCGACGTACGGCACGTGCCTCGGTCTGAAGGATTTCATCGATCATTGGCGTAAAAAGCTAATCGTCGTTGGCATGGAGAGTACGCGCGACGACTATATGCGCGTGCACGAATTCGTTCCCTTCGATATTGTGAGTCGTCAGTACGGACCGATTAAAGGTCGCGCGGACGCGACGCTCAACTGGATCGTGCACGATCTTAAGCCGATGATCGACGCGAATTACCGCACGTATTATTTCCGGGAGGCGACGTCGATCGCGGGCTATAGCATGGGCGGTTTGACGGCGCTTTACGGCGTGCTGCGCTACAATCGCTATATCTCGAAGGCGGCGATCATTTCGCCGTCGATTATGATAGCGAAGGACGCTTTTATTCGCGAGCTTAACGAACACGAATACTATTCGGACACGCGAATCTTCTTCAGTTGGGGTACGAACGAGTACGACGCGAAAACGAACTGGGAAATTTCGCAGGATATTCTCGCGGTAGAAAAGAAGATTCAAGAGAAGGGAATGAAGACCTATATTCTCTGTCAGCAGGGGGGCGAGCACTGCGAAGCGAGCTGGCGCCATCAGACGGAGACGTGGATGAATTTCCTTTGGTTTTAGCGCGTAATACGCGAGATATGGAGGCGTTGCATGAACGTCGTCTTTCTATCGCCGAACTTTCCCGAGCATTTCCATAACTTCTGCGATCGTCTTAAGCGGCTTGGCGTCAACGTTCTCGGAATAGGGGACGCGCCGTACGAGTCGCTCGACCGTCGTTGCGTCGACGCGCTCGAGGAATACTACTGCCTGCCGTCCCTGGAGGATTACGACGCCGTATATCGCGCCGTCGCGCATTTTATCCATCGCTACGGACGAATCGATTACGTCGAGAGTCAGAACGAATACTGGCTTGCGCTAGAGGCGCGATTGCGCGAGGATTTCAACGTCGCCAACGGACTGCGGCCGCGCGAGTTGGAAAACGTGAAGTATAAGTCGCGCATGAAGAAGTTTTACGCCGACGCCAAGATACCGACCGCGCGCTATGAAATCGTCGAATCCCCCGAGCAGTTGCGGCGATTCCTCGAACGCGTCGGAACCCCCGTCGTGATTAAGCCCGACAATGGCGTCGGCGCCGCTGATTCATGGAAGATTCGCTCCTGCGACGACCTGGAGCGCTTCTGGGCGAATAAACGCGACGTAACCTACGTTGCGGAGGAATATGTCAACGGGCGCGTCGAGACCTTCGACGGGATTGTGAACGCGCGCGGCGAAATCCTCTTCGCGACGGGGCAGGTCATGCTCGTCAACCCGCTCGAAATGGCGAACGAGGGCTCGGAAGCGGTTAGCTATACGACCGACGTTAAGTCGACCGGCATGTACGAAATCGGCGAACGCGCGCTGAAGGCGTTCAATATTAAGGGGCGATTTTTCCACTTGGAGTTCTTCAGACTCTTGAAGGATCAGCCCGGTCTGGGGCGCGAGGGCGAGATCGTCGGGCTCGAGGTCAATTTGCGCGCTCCCGGCGGGTACATACCCGATAAGATGGACTACGCGTACGACGTCGACGTCTATCAGATTTGGGCGGAATCGCTCGTATTTCAAGAGAATCGCAGCTTTCCGGACTATCGTTTCAAATATTACGTCGCGCACGTCGGACGTCGGCCCGGCGTGAACTACGCGCATACCGTCGACGAGATTCGCGCGCGTTTCGGCGCCAAGCTCGTTCTGGAGAAAGAGCCGCCCAAGGCGCTCAACGGGACGATGGGAAGCTATATTTTCCTATTGCGTTCGACGTCTCTCGACGAGTTGCGCGAGCAGTATTCCTTTATTTTGGCGCGCGCCGACGCGTAACGGGCGCGCTGAACGGCGATTGCGCGCGACGGGCGGAGCGCGCGCGACGTCGGATTGTGGCGTTTGGGTTTTCAAATTAGGTATTATAACCGCGCCGGGCGCAGAAACGCGAGGGTCGCTATGCTCCATTACCAAGTCGAATCGGTTAAAAGCCTACTATTTCAGTGTAATATTGGCCTCGAAAAAGAAAGTCTGCGCGTCGACTCGCAGGGGCGCATGGCGCGCACGCGTCATCCGTTCTCGGAGGACGACCCGCACATAACGCGCGATTTTTGCGAGAATCAGACGGAAGTGAACACGTCGGTCTGCAGTAGCGCGGAGGAGGCGGTCGCGGAGGTCGCGCGTCATACGGCGACGATCCAGCGCGCGCTCGCGCAACTTCCGGAACGCGAGTATTTATGGCCGTTTTCCAATCCACCGTACATCGAGGACGAGGACGATATTCCGGTCGCGGTCTTTGAGGGCGCGCGCGCGTCGAAGACGACCTATCGCGAACGACTCGCGGATAATTACGGGAAATACAAGATGGCGTTCTCCGGAATCCATTTTAACTTTTCGTTTGGCGAGGAGTTGTTGAGGGCCGATTTTCGCGAGAGCGGGGAGTCGGATTTTCAGGAGTATAAGAATCGTCTCTATCTCGAACTCGCGGAGAAGGCGATCGCGTACGGGTGGGTGATAACGGCGGTAACGGCGGCGAGTCCGCTTATGGACGCGTCCTTCTTTACGCGCGGTCGTAAGGACGAGGACGCGTTCGTCGGGATGGGGTCGGTGCGCTGTAGCGAACTTGGCTATTGGAATCATTTCGCGCCGATCTTGAACTACGAGGATATTGTTTCATACGCGGCGAGCATTCGACGGTACGTGGACGACGGTATCATCAGCGCGCCGACGGAACTGTATTATCCGATACGTCTGAAGCCTCGTGGTCAGAACAATTTGGAGACGCTCGCGCGCGAGGGCGTGGATCACATAGAGTTGCGCATGTTCGATCTTAATCCTCTCGTGGCGGCGGGAATCGACGAGCGCGACGTCTTTTTCGCGCAACTCTTACTGATCTTTTTGGCGTCGACTCCGCGTTTGAAATTGAGCGCGCGCGCGCAGGTCATGGCGGTGCATAACTTCAAGAACGCGGCGCGTTATGATTTGGGATCGGTTAAGATTTTATTGCCGAACGACTCGGCGTACGTGCTGTCCGCCGCCGGCAGAACGATTCTTGGACAAATGAAGAAATTTTTCGCCGACGCCGGCGCGCGCGTCTTGGAGACGTTGAGTTTCCAGGAAGAGAAGTTTGTGAATCCGAGCGCGCGGTATCCGAGCGTCGTGCGACGACTCTACGGCGACGGATTTTGGCGAAAAGGATTGCAATTAGCGAAAGAAAGGCAGGCGGAGTTATAATGTGCGAGCTATTTGCGGTATGTGGTAAACGAAAAATAGTCCTCAACGAGTATCTCAGGGAATTCTTCTCGCATGGCGAGCGTCATCCGGACGGGTGGGGCGCGGCGGCGTTTCACGGCGCGGCGCCTTCGATCGAGAAGGAACCTGAGAGCGCGACGACGAGTCGTTATTTAAAGAACAAACTTCACGATCAAATCGAGGAGTCGGTCTATCTTGCGCACATACGCCGCGCGACGATCGGAACCCTCGTCTACGAGAATTGCCACCCGTTCACAAAGGAGGACGCGACAGGGCGCGCATGGACGCTCATTCACAACGGCACGATCTTTAAGGCGCCGCAACTCCACGAATACGCCGCGCGGCAGAAGGGTACGACCGATAGCGAACGCGTGCTTCTCTATCTTGTCGACCGCCTCGATCGCGCGCGGGAAGAGAGGGGCGAGGACTTGCCCTTTCCTGAGCGGTTTGAAGTTATCGAGCGCGCGATCGTTGAAATCGCCGACGGCAATAAGCTCAATCTGATAATTTACGACGGCGAGTATCTCTACGTCCACACGAATTACGCCAATTCCCTTTACTACCTGATCGAAGAGGACGCGATCCTGTTTGCCACGCGACCGTTAGGTCTAAAATCATGGCGGCGCGCTCCCTTTACGACCCTGTGCGCCTATCGGGACGGCGAACTCGTTCGAAAGGGCGTCGATCACGGAAAGATCTTCGTCGACAATCCGGAGGAGATGCGGTATCTCTTTATGGATTTCGCCGGGTTGTAAGGCTCCGGGTCGACCCGGAGCCCGGGTTGGCGCCCCGGAGCCCGGGTTGGCGTTTCGCGCTAGCCGCGCGGTTGGCGAACGCCCGCTCCCGTTGGTCGCTACGTTACACAAATGCAATTGGTTAACCCAATAACCGTGAATGACCAAACCGCAATGTTTCGTAGCATCCTGCTGCAGTACGCTTGCGATCCTACCGGAGCGGCGCAGCCGCGTAGGTCCGCGAGGGCCCCGGCTTTAGCCGGGGCGCCCCGGAGCCCGGGTTGGCGTTTCGCGCTAGCCGCGCGGTTGGCGAACGCCCGCTCCCGTTGG
>CADCOO010000038.1 GCA_902803085.1 uncultured Planctomycetota bacterium | reverse complement strand
GACACGACGATCTTTGTTAAGAACGGTCCTAGCACGGCCGGCAACGGCGGCGGCGGCGAGGGGTATGGCTCGTACTCGATCGCCGGTCCTACGGGCGAGGGCATTACGCGACCTTTGACCTTCACGCGCAGTCGTCGTTGCGCGATGGTGGAGAGCTTGCACATTCTTGGCAAATAACGTTTGCGTTAAGGAGTCGCGCCGTTCAAGGGGACGGCGCGGCGTTGCAGCGAGGTTTGAGAGCGTAACAAGGACTGATGACACTAGCCGAGTTGGATTTTGAGACGTTTTGGGCGACGTCGAGTCAAACGAGTTTGTTTGAGTGGGGGATGTGCGTTTGCTTTACGGCATGCGCTACTTATTCGATAATACGTCTTCTGTCAGGATGCAATGTTGATCAGGAGAGTGTTTGGACTCGTTCGCTTTTCCTACTCGGATGCGCGCTTGGGGTCGCTTACAAGGTATTCGACTCGTTTAACGTTGCGATAATCGGGTATCTTCTTATGCTCCTAGTAGCGTTTATCGACTTAACGCTCTGTTCTCGCGCTAAGCGCAGGGCGGACGACAGACGGCTTGTCGACGAACTTAGTTCCTCGCAGACCCACAAAAGTTCGCGTCGTCATTCTCATCGACACGGCGAATCGGAATCGGGCGAACATTCGCACAAACATAGGAGTCGTTGGGGATCGCGACGCTCTCATTCGCATCATGGCGGCGGCGGGCGTTCGAGCGACGAATCGCCAAAGAGTCCTCGGTTCGACGATCCTTTGTCCGACGCCGCGCCGAGCGACGATAAGTAGGCGTTCCTAGTATTTATTCACGCGATATGAATCGTGCAAAAATCATTGGCTACGCGACCTCGATCGTGAAGCATGAATCGTTATACGGCCAGAAGATGCTCGTCGCGCAGCCGATCGGATTCGACGGCGCGCCCGAGGGGGATCCGACGATCGTGTACGACAATTTAGGCGCGGGAGTAGGGGACACGGTCGTGATAACGAGCGACGGTTCTTATACTGGCGCTCAGATTATTGGCACGCGTCTTACTCCGGCGCGTTGGGGCGTAGTCGGCATAGTCGACGCGAAGAAGAAAACGGAAATTGAGGAATGAACGTTTCGAGCTGGAATTTAGACGAGCTGGTCGCCGGCGTTATGGCGGATCTTCGCGCGGCGAACGTTGCGCTCGATTCGTCGCCGTCCGGCGTGAGTCGCGCGCTCGCGCACGATTTCCAGTCCGTTCGTCCAGCGGAAAAACATAGCGATTCGACCGGACCGGACGCGAGTCGTTCCGACGTTTTCCAAGTAGAAGAACGTACGATCGTCGTCGAGACGGCGTTGAAGTTGGCGGCGCGCGCGACTAGCAAACGATGGAGCGTTCCCGCGAACGCCGTGATTACTCCGGCGGCGCGCGACGAACTTAAGAAGCTTGGCGTCGAGATTATAACTTGCAAAAGGAGCGCGTTCGGTAAGAGCGCTACGGACGAATCTAAGAACGCCGCTTCCGGAGCGACCGCGACGGCTGGCGAGGCGCGGCGACCTACTGTTTTAGCGATAACGCACGCGCCTAACGACGAGCGTCCGTCCAAAACGGTCGCCGATTATTTGGCGCGCAACGCCGAGTTCGTCGAGCGACGGTTCGACTGTCTCAAGGAGACGACGCGCGTTATTTCCGACGAGATCGCCAAGGCGCCCGAATTAAAAGTCGTTCTAACGACCGGCGATATGGCGATCGCGTTGATTTGGGCGAATCGCTATAAAGGCGTGCGCGCAATCGGCGTCTTTTCCACCGAACAGGCGCAGCGCGATATCGCCGCGACGAACGCGAACGTCGTCGTGTTGAATCCGCGAGAATTGGGGTCCTACCAAACGCGACGCGTCCTTGATTATTTTGTCCGTTTTGAGCGGAAGTAAGGTTGGAAGAAATGCGTATCGGGCAGGTGATCGGCAAGGTTGTGCTCAATCGAGTTCACCCGTCGTTGATTGGCGCTCAATTTAAGGTTGTTTTACCGCTGAGGTTTGACGATCTTGCGACGCCGGATCCTACGGAAGCAGCGACCGACGAAAATGCGGACGCGACTCCCGACGCCGCCGTTAATCGCTTGCTTAATTCCGAAATGCCGCGCAAATGGGGGAACGACCTCGTCGTCTACGACTCGTGTTCCGCCGCAATCGGCGAATGGCTCGCGTTTAGCGAGGGCGCCGAAGCCGCCGCTGCCTTCGGTCCCGATAAAAAAGCGCCCGTCGACGCCTTTGCCGGCGCCATTATCGACTCGGTCGCGATCGATCCCAACGTCGTCGCCGAGTTGCGCGCAAAGAAAAAATAAAAGTTAAGACGCCGACGTTGCGGCTACGGCGAATGAATTCAAAAAGTTTAACGACGAATTGGCGACGGAGAGCTCCCGTGTGCGCGATCCGACGCCGACGTTATCATACTTATGAGGAATAGCGTATGCTCAATTTACATCAGGTGAAAGACGAGATTTGCGATATTGGTCGCAGATTGTACAACCGCGGATTCGCCGCCGCTAACGACGGCAATATTAGCTACAGAATCGACGAGAATCGCGTCGTGTGCACGCCGACTCAGATTTGCAAAGGGTTTATGAAGCCCGAGGATTTGTGCATCGTCGATATGGAAGGCAATCAGATCGCGGGCACGCGTAAACGTACGAGCGAGATCTTCCTTCATCTTACGATTATGAAGGAGCGACCCGAGGTGCGTTCTGTTCTGCACTGCCATCCGCCGTATGCGACCGCGTTTGGAATTGCGAAAGAAGCGATTCCGCAGTGCGTCCTTCCGGAAGTCGACATCTACATGGGCGACGTTCCGATCGCGAAGTATGCTATTCCTGGCGGTCAGGAATTTGCGGACACGGTTTTGCCGTATATCCACAAGAGCGATATTATCGTTTTGGCGAATCATGGTACCGTTAGCTTGGGGCCGACCGTTGAAAAAGCGTACTGGCTTACCGAGATTCTCGACGCGTACTGCCGCATCCTTATGATTTCGCACGACCTTGGCAAGACGAGCTACTTTACCAAGGACGAAGCCGAGGCGCTCCTCCAGCTTAAGACCAAGTGGGGCATTAAGGATCCGCGTCTCCAAGCGGAGAATTGCGAGCTGTGCGCGAACGACATGTTTCGCGACAGCTGGAAAGAAACGGGCGTTGGGCATCGCGCGTTCGATCCTCCGCGTTTCCGTCGCGGCGACGAGGACAAGCCGTGCGGTTGCGCTTCCAATCCGATTCTGAACAACAATGTGGAAGTCGGTAAAGATCCCCAAACGGAAGCGCTCGTTAAGGCGATTGCCGACCGCGTTATTGAGATGATGAATAAGAAATAATCCTCGCCGTAGAGGAAGAGATTAGAGAGGCGGAGCCGGGCTGAAATTGAGTCCGGTTCCGTTTTTTGTTGATGATAATACGGGCGTTATAAGTAAAATAGGAAAATTTTTAATGACAACGAGTTACAAACGTCGTCGTGAACTTCTTCGTCAGGTTATGATAGAGAATAATCTTGACGGATACTTAGTAGTCGATCCGATCAACGTATCCTATCTGACGGGGTTTAATGGGGACGATTCCTTTTTATGGCTTGGCGACGTCGACGCGTTAATCTTGAGCGACTCTCGCTTTGAGGAGCAACTCAAAGAGGAAGCGCCCGACGTCGACGCGGCGATACGCGTTAGCGGTCAGACGACGTACGGTCTTTTAAAACAAGGACTGGCGGACGGCAAGTATACGTCGCGCACGCCCAAAAGGGTCGCTCTTGAAGCGGCGTCGACGACGCTGGATTTGTATGGCAAACTGTGCGAGACGTTTTCAGAAATCGAGTTCGTACCGCGCAGTTCCGACGTCGAGACGCTGCGTTGCGTTAAAGACGAGTCGGAAATAACGGCGATTCGGCGCGCGATCGCCGTCTCGATCGAAGCGTATCGCTCAACGAAGAGGCTTGTCGGCGGCGACGCGACGGAAGTCGATCTTCGAGACGAGTTGGAATATCGTATGCGAAAAGCCGGTGGAGACGACGTTTCATTTCCGTCGATCGTGGCGTACGACGCGCGCGCGGCGTTGCCGCATGCGATACCAGGTCGAGCAGGGCGTCTTTGCGACGCGAATATGGTTCTGATCGATTGGGGCGCAAAGCGCGATTATTACGTCGGCGATCTTACGCGTTCGTATCTGACGGAGAAAGGCGTCTCTTTGGGGAGCGCCGAGTATAGGCGTAAGTTCGACGAGGTTTTTAAAATCGTCCTCGAAGCGCACGACGCGGCGATCGCGGCGATCAAGCCAGGCGTCGT
>CADCOO010000037.1 GCA_902803085.1 uncultured Planctomycetota bacterium | reverse complement strand
CGCCGTCCTTCTGAATGCCAGTAATAAAGACCTGCGCCTTGACTTCAATTGCGAACACCTTGAGCTCCTCTTGCTCTTTGGAGTAGAGTTCGTCGGCGAGCGCGCTGATGGAGTCGAGCGAATCGTCTTTTGCGGCGAGGACTTGCAGTTTGAGCTGATACGCCTTAATGAGGTTTTCATCCGTTTTAGCGTTTTTCAGATTCTCTTCGACGAATTCATTGAGAAGCGCTTCGGCGTTGGGATCGGTTTTCATGCGCGTTGTGAGCGCGACGACTTTAAGTTGAACGGCGCGTTCGGATTGCTCGTCGGTAAGATCGTCCTTTTTGAGGATTTCATTGGCGACGTTAAGGCATGCTTGCGAATACGCGTCGATGATTTGAAGGAAATCGTCTTGGGATTTTGGTTCGGGAAGTTTGTCCTGTAGTTCTTCGATGAATGTAAAGAGATCTTCAGCAGAGGCGTCTTTGGGCGGCGTTAGCAGCTCGGGATCAATTTTAATGGGTTCCGGCGCGGCAGGCGGTTCGACCATGAGCGAGTCGAGCGAGAGGTCCGCGGCGGGTTTGTCGGCGTTCTGCGGCTGTTGCGCGACGACGACGGAAGCGAACGCGCATACGAACGCGAAGGGTAGCAATAGGTAAGAGTAGCGCTTTAACATGGCGTGTCTTTCTTGACTTGTTGTCATAGTGGAACGTTCCAGGTCGATCTGAGACGGAACGGAGTTGCAAAGAGCGCGGGAAGATCCTGAGGATCCGCGTTTGTCGTAATTGTAGCCAGTTTAAAGAAAAAACCAAGTGAAAGCGGCGGTTCTTTTAACTTTTTTTTGGCGATATTTGCCGCGATTGATTTCACGACGTTAGACAGGACGATTTGCGCGAATAATTCGAGACGGCGTAACGATCGCGTCGACGAATTGATCGTTGGCGTCGTGAGGAACTTCAGGAAGGATTTGTTCGTCGAACGCGACGGCGACGCGCAACGCGTCCGGACGCAAAAGGGGTAAGTAACGATCATAGAACCCCGCGCCGCGTCCAAGACGCGCGCCAGTGTGGTCGAAGGCTAGCCCCGGTACGATCATGACGTCGAATTCGAGCGGTTGAACGAGCGCGCCGCCGTCGGCGCGCGTTTGCGCGTTCGGTTCAAGGACGCCGTATCGACTCCGTTCGAGCCCCGGTAGGCGCGTCGTTCCGTCGGCATTTTCTACCGGAGTCGGAATTCGATAGAAGATCATATCGGAATCCAGACAATAGGGCGCGGCAATTGAGAAAGTCGCGTCGCCCTTGCGACGACGATATAATTCGGGCAGGAAGAGCGAGGTTGGAATCTCGTTTCGGAAATCGATAAAGACGCCGAACGTCGACGCCTTTTGAAATTTATCTAGAAGCAAAAGATTCTCTAGGACGTTTTTCGCGATCTGGCGTCGATCGTAATGGAGTTGCGCCAAAGTCTTGTTGATTTGAGCGCGGAGTCGTTGTTTTTCTTTTGGTAGAGAACTGTTGGCGTTTGTGTTCATAAGGCGACCGTTAATGAAACTCGGAGCGATAAAACGTGAGGAACGCCTGCATAGTATACACAGACCGGAGAATTCTTCAAGCAGGATTAAGGGTAGGGAGGCGTCGTTTGGAACACAAGGTTAGAATAGCGCCGGGTTTCACGTGAAACCCGGCAGATTTAGTTGTTGTTTCGTCTGAGTCGAACGTTATAATAAAGGAGACGACGCATGAATTGGCGTCCTGCTTGCTAAGTGGAGAAGAAACAAACGGAGAGTCGAATCCTGTGATCTTGAGATTCGACGACGCCAATAAAAGGAGATAAAGAATGAGCGTAAACGAAGAGAGTACCGGAAAGAAATGTTGCGGCGAACATGCCGACGGCGGTTGTTGCTGCGGCGAGCATGACGGCGACGAATGCCGCAAGGCGCCCGACTCGGAATGCGCGTGCGGTTGCAAACACGTCGACCCGGAAGAATTTGATTATGAAGCGCACGACGTGCCGCTGCCGAAGCCGACGTTGATTACGATCGTTACGACGATTGCTCAGCAGGCGATGGTTTCAATGGGCGTCCTGCCGAATCCCGCGACGGGCAAGTCTGTCTTTTTACTGAATCAAGCGACGTACCTGATCGACTCGGTGGAAGTGATCGCTGAGAAAGTCAAAGGGAACGCGACGGAAGAAGAGAGCAAGATGATTGAGAACGTCCTTAGCGAACTGAGAATGTTGTACGTTGCCGCGTTAAATGAAAAGAATCGTCGCGCGCAAGAAGGCAAATAAGCCAAGCGTTCAAGGCAAGAGAATAGAAAAAGAAAGCGTCGCTACTAGGCGACGCTTTTTTAACGCTTTGTCCCAAACGATGCGAAGCTTCTAGGTCTCGCAAGAAATAAAAAGGGAGCCGACATTAGAACCAAGTAACCTCAGCCGCGCCCTTCCCCAAGCAACGCGTTTCTTGTCGACTCCCCGTGGGAAAATGTTCAGCGAACGCGTCTAACCCTTTTCGCAGGTCGACGCGTCATATCAAGGCTTGAAACACGGAGGAATTACATTCCGCCGTAAGTTCCAGCCGCACTCGGATAGCCGGACGCCGTCGTACCGCCGCGCGTCGGCGAGCACGGATCACAAGGATTGCACTGAGACGGCGCGCAAGGTTCGCATTGCGAATAGGCGTTCGTTGCGTTCATCATCACAACTTCGTTCGTCGGATAAGCGTTGACGACGCGCGCGCCGCTCGGCACCGCCGAAGCGACTGCAGAGTCGTCGTAAGCGCTAGCGGAGGAACCGCCTAGAATCGGGACGCGCGAACCATTGCGAGTAAAACAGCTGGTACCGCTCTTGCAACCGACAAAGATAGGGGAAGCGAGTAAAACGATTAACGAGAACGCTAGAAGTTTTTTCATAGTTATACGCAGTCCGTCGACTTTCATCTAAATTCCATGAGAGCGTCGCGTCTTCAACGCCAGTTGAAATCGCTCGCTCGTACACTCCACGTTTATACGATGGGACGTAGAGACCATTCACTAATATTCTACGTCCAAATAGAAAAATGCGGCCATTGAAAAATGAACTCCTTTTCCTATTTAACCGATTTCTTTAAGCCAGAAATCGTCGTATTTGTTATAGCCGGATTCAATCGTTTTAATTGGTTTTTGCGTTAATGAGTTTAGATCCGTTATCTCACAGACTGCGCGCCGATTTGTTTGCGTGGCGACGGTAGTTCGCATGAGACGTAGAGAGGAACGACGACTAAAAGAGAACCGCCTATCGTGTCAAGAGACGTTACAATCATTAAAGTAGGTTTAATTATAAAAGGTTTTTTATCTTTAGTGTATTATTAGTCTTTTGCATTTCTCTTGACTT
>CADCOO010000036.1 GCA_902803085.1 uncultured Planctomycetota bacterium | reverse complement strand
TGTCTTAGGAAAGGTTTTGAGTTAAAGGATTTTTTCTTTAGCGATCGACGCGTTACCATCCGAGAAATTCATAAATCTCGCGCGACAACGCGTTTCGAGAACCTAGCGACCACGGTTCATGGACGCCTCCGTCGCTAATAATGAGTTGCGACCGCACGCCGGCAATCTTGATCTTTTCATACATGAGCGCGCTCTGACTGAGCGGAACGAGCGGGTCGTCCGTGCCTTGCAGAATGATCGTCGGCGCGTAGTTTTCGTCGACGTAGTTGATCGGCGAGTACTTCTTCGCCACCGCTATGAGCATATCGTGGTCCACATGATCCTTCTGCGCCGCCTCGCGTGGGAAGCCGCACGCTAGATAGATGCAATCGATCGCCTGGCTCGCATAACGTTCGAAGACGATTTCGAAATCGGAGGGACCAAAGAAGTCGACGACGCGCTGGACTTGTCCAGAGACGTCGAGGTCGTCCCCAACGTCAAACGGAGATAGCTCGTCCGAAATGCCGAGCGTGAGGGACAGATTGCCGCCGCTCGACGCGCCCGCGACCGCAAAGCGGTACGGATCATAACCGTAGTCGTCCGCGTGTTTGCGCAAAAACCGTACGGCGGCGCGAACGTCTTCCATTGGGACCGGGAAGGGCGCTTCGTTAATCGACCGGTGCGAGACGCTTGCGACGGCGAATCCGCGATCGATCGCTTTGGTCTCCGCCCAAAGTCCGCCGTTGCCAGGCTCGCCGGAGTACCAGCATCCGCTGTCGAGCCAGATAAGGAGCGGCGTTCCCTTGATCGTTTCGCCTTCTTTGTCGAGCGGCAGAAAGAGGTTCAGTTTGATTTCGCGGTCGCCGACCTTCTTATAGACGATATCGGAAACCTGTAAGACGTTTGATTTTTCCTCTTGCGCGGGACAAAGGTTAAAGGAGCTTGCGACGGTCGCCGCAATAAGAGCGATAAGCGTAAGGAAACGAGTTCTCATGATTTAATCCTCAAGTTGCGTTTTATTGAAGGTCGAGATTCAGCCCAAAAGGGAATCGTCTCTTTTATTCGTTGTCATTATTTTCCGCAGCGGGCGCCGCTTCATCTTCAATCTCCGTCATGATTTCGGATTCTTCTTCGCGCCACGGTTTGTTCTCTTTGTAGGTTTCGAGCTCCTTCTTGAGCGAATCCAGGCTTTCATGCTGAGTTTTTTCTCCGAGTTCGACCGCTTTCTGCGACCAGCTTCTCGCGGTCTCGAAGTCTCCGAGTTCCGCATACGCGGCGGCGAGCGTGCTCAGAATGTGCGGCTGTTTATAGAAGGTCTCTTCGGACGCTGTTTTCGCCATTTCGAGCGCGCGTTCGCCGTTTCGGAACGCTTCGTCGGGGCAGGTTGAAAGGAGCCATGAGTAATTATTGAGCGCGCCGGAATCTTTTGGATCGATCGTAATGAGCTTTTCATAGAGATCGATCGCGTTCTGCCAATGTCCGAAGAGTAGTTCCATATCGGCGAGCGAACGGATGAGCTCGGCGTTTTCCGGCGTTTTTTCTAGTTCCTTCTTGAGCATTTCGGAGGCGCGTTTATAGTAGCCCTGCTTGGAGACGACGTAGGCTATTTGCTGGGTCGCTTCGAGCTTTTCGGCCTTATCGTTCGATTTTCTGCGGAGTTGCTCGAGAACGCGAATCGCTTTGTCGTACTCCTCGCGCTGAATGAGCACGAGCCCCTTGAGTCGAATCGCCTGGAGCATATTCGGATCGCGTTCGAGCGCGGCGTCGGCGTCTTGGAGCGCCTTGTCGTAGTCCTTCATTTGCGCGTAGAGAGCGCCGCGCAGGAAGTAGACGCCCGGTCCGTTGAATTTTTTGGCCATAGCGGAGTATACGGCGAGCGCGTCGTCGTAGGCGCGAATATCAGCGTAGAACTGGGCTTTTTCGATCATGTCGGGAACGGAGTCTTGCGGCTCGTCCTTAATCGCTTCGTCGAAAATAGCGCGCGCCTCGTCAAAGCGTTGCGATTTCGCGAGGATAGCCGCTTTGACCTTCTTATAGTTCGCGTCTTCTGGCGCAAGCTCGATCGCTTTGTCGATTTTAACGAGCGCGTCGTCGACGCGATTCATAAGATTGAGGTATTCCGCCGCCATAGCGTATAGTCGGGGCTCCTTTTCGGGATACTTGTCGATTCCCTGGTCGACGTACGGCATAGCAAGTCTTGGATCGTCCTCGAGCATAGCGCGGTACATGAGCGCGAGAATTCTTACTTCGGGTCCTCCGTCGTCTTCTTCCTGAGTGTTAATAGCGGCGTCGAATGCTTTTTTAGCGTCTTCCGGCTTGTCGGCTAACATGAAAAGTCGTCCGATCGAGAGCTGCGCGACGGGCATGTCGTCGTATTCGTCGAGGGCGGTTTGCAGATCGGCGATCGCATTGTCGCGCAGTCCTTCCCATCCTCTCGGCAGTTGGTCGATATGAAGATCGGGGTCCATAAAGAGCTGCGAGACGGCGAGTCCGCGATCGAGCTGGGCGGAAATGCGCAGCTGCTTGCAGAATTCAAGATTGACGTCGTCGAGTCCTCGCTGTTCCGCCTTATTGCAGAGAGAAACGACTTTGGTGAGGTCGAGCAACGTCGTCGCGCTGAGTTTTGCTTCCGTTGCGAGATTGAGTAGGTCTTCCGCCGAGTTTTCTTTGGCGGCGGCGCCGAGATCCTCTTCAACGGCCTTTTCGAGCGCTTCGCTGATAGTCGCGCCGTCGAGTTCTTCTTCGTCCTCTTCTTTCGGTGGCAGGTTGTCGTCGAACTGGAGTTCGTCGTCCTTCGCGTCCGCCTTTTGTTCGTCGTCTCCGACCTGGTTTTGCGCGTCTTGCGCTTCCGATTTTTGCTCGTCGGCATTCTCGGCGCCCTGTTGTTCCTGGGCGTAGAGCGCGGCGCCGAGGTAGGCGACCAACGCTAGCGCGATCGCGGCTAGCCTAAAATATCGTTTTGTCATCTTCATTCCTTTCGCATGACGTTTTTTTCTGTTCTCAGGCGTCTTATACGCCGAAATTTGCGAACACGCCCGATTATAATAATTCGTTTTTGAGAAAACAAGACGGCTTTGTATTATATAATGGCGAATTTTGCGATTTCGCGAGCCGTTTGTCGGCGCTTGCTTTTTGGGCGCTTCCTTGTTATAATGGACTGCGGTCGACGTCGCCGTGTGGCGTCGACGAGAAACTACGTAACGAAATTAGGTGCGAACAAATGTTAATAGGTCCGGTCTTTGCACGCGAGGCGACGATAGCTCCTCGACGCGATAAAACGTATTTCGGTCGCGGCGTCTACGGCGGTTTTCTTCTGCTCGTAATAACGGCGGCGTGGCTGGTAACGAGCGGGTCGCAGCAGATTACGGACATAGGCGACTACGCGCGTTTTGGCTCGTCGCTTTTTACGCTTTTGGCGCCGTTACAGTTGGTGGTGGCGCTCTTTTTCGGCGCGATGTTCGCGGCGGCTGCGGTCGGTCAAGAGAAGGATCGCAAGACGCTCGTGCTGCTCCTCATGACGCGTCTTTCGAATAGCGAGCTCGTTTTGGGGAAGCTTTCTGCGGCGTTGCTGTCGCTACTCGTCTTTTTGTTCGTATCGGCGCCGATTTTTCTTGCGACGACGCTCCTCGGCGGGGTCTCTTACGCGCAGGTAACGCGCGTGCTGCTGGTGACGATATTTGCGACGCTTGCGAGCGGTTCGTTGGGCTCTTGCATAGCGCTGTGGCGCGATAAGACGTTCCAGGCGCTCTCGGCGACGATCCTAACGCTTGCGCTCTGGCTTGCGTTCTGGGAAGCGGTCGGTCGCGGCGCGCTTGGCGCGACGTGGTTTGGTCGCTCGACGGAAACGCTCGCGGCGATCTTTAGTCCCTGGCGCGCTATTCTAGCGGCGGCGCGCCCGGACGATTTCGGGGTGGCGTCGAGCGCGTGGGAATGGTTGACGCTCGCGCTTGGTCCGATTAAGAATTTTCTCCTGGCGTACGCGGCGATCACCGTGCTAGTCAACTGGTACGCGATAATTATGTGCCGCGTTTGGAATCCTTCGCGCGAGACGATTAAAAACGCGACGATGGAGCAGGACACGTGGCGTCAGGAAGCGATTCAAGCGCGTCTGGATCGCGAGGCGGCGGAGCGTCGCGCGCAGTCGACGGGCGTTCGAGACGACGTTCCTTACGCGGAACTCGCGGACAATCTTTTCGCAGTCGAAGAGACGTTGCAAGACGTAGAGACGCGCGAAGGCGTTTCCGGCATAGCGGTCGCCGCGCGCGAGGCTTCCGCGCGAATTCACGGCGAGACTACGGGGATAGGCATGTCGGGCGCGACGACGCAGGAGTCGATCGAGACGGGCGTGGCGCCGGAGGGCAAGTACGCGGTCGATCCTTCGATTTCTTCGACGGGTAAGGCGCGTGAGGTCTGGGACAATCCGATCCTGTGGCGCGAAATGCGCACGCGCGCGTACGGACGCAAGACGTTCCTTGTCGGTCTGATTTACTTCGTCCTTTTCGTTCTTGCCGCGTACTCGTTGCACACGACGTTTGCTACGGTCGCGACGCCGACGTTCGCGCAACTGGCGCTGCCGACGTTGCCGCTCATTTTGCTCTCGATGTTCCTTCTGAACGCGCAGGCGATCGCGTCGATGACGTCGGAACGCGACCTGGGCGCGTTTCCGCTCCTGCTAGTAAGCGACCTTTCGCCGAAGGAGTTTGTGTTTGGCAAGTTGCTCGGCGCGTTTTACAATATGAAAGAGGCGGTAATCTTTCCGCTAGCGCTCTGCTGTTACCTGGGCTGGAAAGGGGGCGTGTCGCCCTCGACGACCTGGTACCTTTTCTTCGGCATTATTACGCTTTACTTCTTCGTCGCGATGATCGGCGTGCATATCGGGTTGCAGTATGAGAATACGCGCACGGCGGCGGGCATGAGTTTGGGAATAGTCTTCTTTCTCTTTATTGGCGTGGCGGTCTGCATCTGGACGATGCTCGCGTTTAGCGGATCTTTCGAAGCGCAGTTGCAACCTTTCCTGGCGTTTATGCTCGGCGGCGGCATAGGGCTTTATGTTTCGCTTGGCGCGCGGAACCCCTCCAAGGCGATCGCGCTTGCGTCCTTTGCGTTGCCGCCGGCGACGTTCTACGCGGCGACGAGCTTTATGCTCGGCAAGCCGTTTCTGGTCTTCGTCGCGGTCGTTGCGGCGTACTTCTTTGCGTCCCTCGCCATGCTGATTCCGGCGATCGACGAATTTGACGTTGCGACCGGTCGCGCGACCGCCGATTAGTTGGAGACAGTTCCATTATGGACGACAAGTTTTCCGAAGATTCCGAATCCGAATTATCGCCCGTTCTTTGCGCACGCGCGGAGTCGCTGCTGGCTACGAAACGTGCGGAAGCGGAGCGGATCGCGTCCGATCCCAACGCGTTGCGAGTCGTTCTCGACTCCGTAAAGAATTGGGCGGAACGCTTTGCGACGAAGCTCAATTCGTCCGCGTTCGAGAGTCTTACGACGATTTTTCGCCTTCTCAAGTCGACTTGTAGCGGCGAGTACCAAGGACTAGATAAATCGTCGGTCGCAATCCTCGTCGCCGCCGCGCTTTACTGCGTTTCTCCGATCGACGTCATTCCAGACGCGATCCCAGGGATCGGACTTCTTGACGATTTCTTCGTTCTCACCTGCACGATTAAACGACTTTCAAGCGAGTTGCAAAGCTTTCGGACCTGGGAGCGACTGGGCGCGGCGAAGTCGGCGCTCTCTTCTTATCTGCCGAAATTTCAGGAAATCAAACGCGTAACGCTCTGTCCTGGCTGGCTTACGGAGTCGGAGACCGGAAACGAAATCGTCGCGCTTCTATCTCCCGTCTTTCCGAACGCGCAATTCGACGTCTTCCATTGGAAGTCCAATACGACGTGGTCGGACGCGCGCGAATACGCGGACGATCGTGGCGCGATCGACTTTATCGAGTTCCTGCGCAATTCCTCCGTCGATCTTGCGAATACGGCGATCTTCGGGCATTCTCTGGGGGCGCGAATTACAATACGCGCGCTCGCGCGGCTGACAAGCGAACCGGAAAAGAAGACGCTCTTCTCGCGTAAGACGACCAATCGCGTCGCCCAGACTTTTCTCATGGGCGCCGCGATTAACGCCGACGATCTCGAAATTCCGGTCGCGTGCTCGTGCTCCCTTACGCCCGTGTGTAATTTCTACAGCCGGTTCGACCGCGCGCTCGGCTATTTCTATCGATTTGCGGAAAAGCGAACGCCGCTCGGTCTTGCCGGCTTGGAAATCGCTTGCAACAATTACTTCGACTGCATGGTTTCGGGACACGAAGAATTCTTTTTGGACGTTGCGTCGAATATGTCCGATCTTGTGAATCTCCTTAATCCGAAGAGCATGGCGTCGAAACTGACGGCGGTCAATCTCCTGTCCAGCGGATTTTCCGACTATCTGAAGCATCAGTTCGAGCTATACGCGACGTTCTTTCGGAATTCAATTGCCGCGAACGGCGGCGGAAGCGATTCGATCTGATTGCGTTTTAAAACGACGCCGAGCTCTTTCTTGAACGTTATTTTTCATTCGCGCCTTGATTTCTTGACACGTTTGCCGTATGATGGTCTGCGACGCGGCGCGCGCCGTTGCGCGTTCGATTACATACGTTTCACTAAGGAATAATTACGATGGCACTATCAAGATTATCGACGTTCGTTCTCGCGCTCGCCTCCCTGTGCGGCGCGGTTTTCGGACAAAATCTCGACGAAAACGGCGCTCTGCCGCGCGCTACCCCCGAATCGGTCGGCGTCTCGTCTCAGGCGGTTGCGGAAACTCTGCAGCGACTCGACAGTGAATTCAATCGCGTCGACGGCGTTATGATTCTACGCGACGGAAAGGTTATCTCCGAAGCCTGGCGCGCTCCTAACGCGCCCGATAAGCCGCACGCGCTCTATTCGCTCAGTAAGAGCTTCTGCTCCACCGCTATCGGCTTCGCCGTCGACGAAGGCAAACTCGCGCTTGATCAGAAGCTCGTCGACTTCTTCCCCGAAGACGTCCCCGAGAATCACGATCCGAAACTCGAGAAAGTGACGCTCGCGCACTTACTCTCCATGTCGTGCGGACACAAGTCTGAGCCGGCGCTCAACGGCCTGATCGGTACCGATTATCTGCTCGAGCCGTTCTTACCCGACGAGAAGCCCACTTGGGTTCAGACCTTCCTCGCGCACCCGATTGAATTCGAGCCGGGCGAGCATTTCTGCTATAATACGGCGGGCACGTATATGTGCTCGGCGATTCTGCAGAAAGCGACGGGCGAAACAGTTCGCGACTTCCTTATGCCGCGCCTCTTCGAACCGTTGCACATCGACAAGCCGTATTGGGAAGTCTCGCCGCAGGGCGTTAATAAGGGCGGCACCGGACTCTTTCTGAAGACCGAAGACATTGCGAAATTGGGGCAGCTCTATCTCCAAAAGGGAATGTGGAACGGCAAGCGTCTCCTTTCCGAAGAATGGGTTGAGAACGCGACCTCGAAACACGTCTCCAACGGCGACAATCCCGACAGCGATTGGGCGCAAGGATACGGCTTCCAATTCTGGCGATGCCGCTATAACGTCTATCGCGGCGACGGCATGTACTCGCAGTTCTGCGTCGTTATGCCCGAGCAGAACGCTGTCGTCGCTATTAACTCTGACTGCAATAACTACCAAGGCGAACTCAACGTCCTCTTCGAAACGCTCATGCCCGCGATGAAATCTGCCGATCCGTTGCCTGAAAATCCGGACGCGCTCGCGAAATTGCGCGAAGTAGAAAAGTCCTTGGGACCGAAAGAAGGTCAGTCGGGAAGCGGCGTCTTTGAAATGTCGCTCTACAGCGACGCCCTAAAACGCGAGAAGAAATATCGCGTTTACGTACCGAACGAATACCGCACGACTTCGACTTACTACCCCGTTCTCTACCTCCTCCATGGTCTAGGCGGCGACGAAACGAACTGGAGCCATCCGGAACGCGGCAATATGCAGGCGATTTGCGACGAATGGTTTGCCAAACATCCCGATAAGAAACGCATTATCGTCATGCCCGCCGGAGAAGATAAAATCTGGTACCGCGATTCCGCCGACGATACCTGTAAATACGAAACCTTCTTCTTTAAGGAACTCATTCCGCACGTCGAGGCGCGATTCCGCATTAAGCGAAGCGACCAGGACGGTCCGTACGTCGACCCAAACGCGCCTGAAACCGTCGGACGCGAATACCGCGCCATCGCAGGGCTCTCCATGGGGGGCTACGGCTCGCTACTCTACGCATTGCGCCATCCGAACTACTTCTCGGCCTGCTACGCTATGAGCGCCGCGATTCGCACGCAAGACGAACTCAAAGACGTTCCGCTCAAAGAGTTCCAAAAGCGTTATTTCAGTCGCGCCGACTTTGGTGAAGACGAAAATCGATTCGACGACTACTTCTTCGCCAACGATCCGCATACGCTCGTCGGAAAACTCTCCGACGACAATAAGAAAGCGCTGCGCTTCTTCCTCGATTGCGGCGACGACGATTCCCTACTCTTAGGCAACTACGCCTTTTTCCGGGAAGCGCGCGCCGCCAAGGCGTCCTGCGAATTGCGCGTTCGCGACGGCGGACATACCTGGCAGTATTGGCGCGAAGCGCTGCCGATGGCGTTGGAATTCATTAGCAAGTAACGCAAATTAGTAACTTACGCTAACGACAACTAGGAAACGACGTCTCGGATGGACCGAGGCGTCGTTTTTATGTCGGAAAATTTGCGCGTCGTTACAGTCGACAGATTATCTCTAAAGGAATGCTTTTCCATCATAAGCGATCAAACTCTGGCAACGGCGCTTCGATCAGCGAATTGTCGTTCATTTCCGACGTCGTTGTTGAATAATGTTGCTAGAAGTCATTTCATAACCAAGCGAGGCTTTGGTAGGTTGATCTTGTGTACATACAAGAACATCTATATATAATGTAGCGCTATCTCGATCGTTTATTCCTTGTTAAACTTAATATGAAACTTCGTCTATTGTAATTCCGGCGCCTCGATCGCTTCCCCATTATGTTGACGCGCCTGATCGTCAGGCTCGTAAACGCCGTAGAACGGTACGTTGGCGTCGAGCCAGAGGTAGAGGGTTCGTCGATCTTCGTCGGAGAGTCTTCGTTCCTGATTAAGCGCTTTGGCGTGAACCTCGTCGTCGAGGACGGCGGATAACGGGCTCATATCGGCGCCACACTCGCCGGGCAGCGAGACAACCTGACGAATGGAACTTCCAAGCCATTCGTACCAACGCAAATATGATCGCAACTGGTTGTAGGAGACGCTGAAGGCGCCTTCCTGATCGCCGACGAGCGCGGGCTCCGGCGCGCCCTCTTCGCCGGAATGGCATTCGACGCAACTTCGATCGAGAATCGGCTGAACGAGACGCGGATAACTGAACGGGTTCGTTCCGTCGGGACCGGGCGTAAGTTCAGATGGAGCGCGAAGCGCGGCGGCGACGCGTTTTTCGGAGTTTGCAAAGGTCGTCTGTTGCTGTTCGTGGCAACCGACGCAGCCGCGATTTTCGCCCGGTTGGAGATAAACCTCGCTGAGCATCGTCTGCACGGCGCGCCCGTCTTCGTCGACCGCTTGGAAATAGAGCGGCTTGCGAGCGGGCGCGGTAAAGTACGCGCTACCGTCCTCTTCAACGGGGACCGACCCTAAATAGAGGCGCGCGTTGCCCGCGAAATCGTGCCCGACGGGCGGGTTGTGCGCTTCGTGGCTCGGGAATTTCGGCAGGAGCTGAAAGACGCGCAGTTCCTTAATCTTGCGATCGGTCGGGAACGGCCAAAGCGACTCTTTGACGTCGAAGAGGGTAAAGGTTCCTATCGCGCCGTCGTCCTTGGCGTCGGCGTTCGAGGCAGACTCGTTGGGAAGCAGGGACGGAATCCTAGCGGGCGTCGTTTCGCGTTCGCGCAGAATGAGCGGATAGCGACAGCTGTATTTCTCGTCTTCGTACATGAGTTCGAGATTGCCGAAGCGGTCGCGATAATAAAGTCCGAGCTTGCCGCTACCAACCGTGTCGGGAGTAAGATTTCCGTCGGTCGTCAGATAGCCGTTGGAGGGTTCGAAACTATAGGAGACGAGGAAGAAGTCTTCGGAAAGCGGGTTCGGACCGTAATAATACTGATCCGGGAGGTTCATTTGCCCCGTCTCTTCCTTTGGGGTCTCCGGGAAGGGGATTTCGGGCGTAATGCGTTCGATCGAATCGGGAAGATCTTGTCCAGTTTCGGGATCGTATTTGACTTTCGTCGGATCGAGCACGACGATCGATCCTCCGACGGCGGTATGATGCGCGGTCGCAATAAAGACGATCTTATTGGAGCCCGGGATCGGACGCGGCTGAATGCACGCGACGGGACTTTCTGTATAGTTTCCAAAGAGCGCGACGGCGCCGGTACCGTCGGGATTCGTTAGCCAGAGCCCCTGAAAGCGCGCGGCGTTGCGATCGACGTAATCCCAACGCGTATAGACGATTCGTCCGTCGTCGAGTACGGCGGGCGTCCATTCGTTCGTTTCGTGCCATGAGAGACGACGTATCTGTCCGTCTGGCGTTAGCTTATGGAGCGTGGCGACCATAATCGGCTCCCACGACTGATTACAGCGCGCAAACCCTCCGCGTCGTGTGGAGACAAAGGCGAGACTGCCGTCGGGGAGGAGCGTCGGATCGAAATCGTCATAGGGCCCGTCGGTGAGTTTGGTCGACTCGCCGGTTTCAAGGTCCATGCGATAGAGACAGTATTTCCCTTCAGACTCCGTAAGGAACTGTCGTACGCGTTCGGACGCGTCGCCTTCCGCGCGCAGATGAAACGCGTTGAGAACGGGCGCGTCGGGATCAGGATCTTGAACCCGCGAGAAATCGGCGAAGGCGAAATAGAGTGTTTTCGCGTCGTAAGCGAGACTCGGAGTCGCAAAGAGACCGCGTGGAAAGTCGGCGGTTAGTTCAGTCGTCTTAAAGGAGAAGCCGGGTTTTTCGAGTCTGAAGAGACCTCCTCCGCGCTGATTCGAGTAGCGCTCGTAGAAGGAAAGATACTCCTGGAGAATCTGGAATCCGAAGCGATTCGCCTTCTCGAAGACGATCGGCGAGTCCTTCAGTAGCTCGTTGGCAAAGATGGCGTCGCGCGCCGCCCAGCGTAGCGCGCGATAAGCGTCGGCGCGCGCGTCGGGCTCGTCGCGATTGGGCGACTTTTCTAGAAACTCCGTAGCGCTTGCGACGGCGTCGCGAAACGCGTCGAGCTTCGTCTCTTCGACGAGACCGTCCTCCTCAAGGCGCGCAGCGAGTTCGTCGGATCGATCGATCAGATCGCGCAACGCGTCGACGTCCGAGACGGAACGGTTAAGCGTTCCCTCCTGCCGCTCCCAGTCCGCTTCAATTTTAGCGCGAAACCCTGCCGTCGGCTCATCCTGCGCAATCGCAAAGGCTCCCGCGAAAAAGGCAAGGAGCGGCGCCAGTACTAATACCGAAAGCTTCGTGACACGTATTTTCACGTTTTTCATCGACGTTACCCTCTGCTGTGTCTGCGTTCCAACGTTCGAATCCAACCGGCGGAGCCGAACGCCGCTAGCTATTATACCAGACCGTTCGGGATAATTAAAGAACCAAACGAAAAAGTCTCTTTGTAAAGCGTCCCTCCGAAGGCTATTGGCGCATTTTCATCCGAGTTGCCGACGCGCTTAACGTTTTGGTTAAGCTGTCCGGATAGCGACGCTCGTCGGCTTCGCCTTGAAAAAAGATTGAACACGCTTGCAAAATGAAAGGTCTTGGAGTTGGTTTGCATTCGTTTTCGCGCGATCGGCGATAATTAGTCCCGATTACTTTGGCTGGGCGTCGCGGCGTTCTTGCAGGAAAATTTTTTTCGACGTTTCCCGCTGATTGCAGATTAGGTAAGATGCGGTGTTTAGAGAATAACTGCTTGTGGGGGCCGTAGCCCGACCAATGAGGAATAAGTCAAAAGAAAACGCAGAAGAGGGGAAAGCGACGGAGAAATACGTTTGCGGGCGTTTGTTTTCATGAATTGATTTGACGTCTTGCGGCTAAAGGCGTATAATATAGTTAGTGGTTGCGCGTCGCCGTGACGCGCCGGCGCGGAGCGTAGATGAGCAGAGGGACGTAATGAGCGAGAGCGACGACAAGTCAACTTCGTCCTCACATGAGACGGTAAGCGATTTTTTTCAGAATACGAAGCGTTACGGTTCGCTGCAGGACGCATATTTCCACTTTTGCCAGAAAGACGAACTTCTAGCTAGGGAATGTATTCTGAGCTGGTTTCCCTGGGCGCGCGCCAAATTGGAAACCGCGAAACTCACGATTCATTCCAGCGAGTTCTACGGGGAGGATCTCAGGAAGAGCATTGCCGACTTGATCTATCTGGTCTCTTTCCCTGACGGCTCGGGAATCCTACCGTTGGCGCTTATTCTGGAGCATAAAGCTCAGAGTTCGAAGTTGGAGAACGCGTCGACGCTCGCGCAGACGTTAGAGTACGTCGCTTCGTATTGTCGCGAACAGGTCAAATTGAGGCGTGACGGAGAACTTAACGGTCCGATTCTTCAACCGATTCCGGTCGTGATCTACACGGGCGCGGACGTCAATCTTCGGCGCTTGATCTGGGAAGATTCGTTTTACCTTCCCAACGAATTTGCGGACTATCGAATCAAATTCCCATTGCGTTTTTTAAATATGACGAACCTTTGCCAAGCGAAGCAATTCGAGGCGTCGCCGTTCCTCTACACGGCGTACAATCTCATGGCGACGGCGAGTCTTGGTCAGTTGGAGACAGCCCGCAAGACGGCGCTTTCGCCGCTGAGCGCGGTAGCGAATTGGGGGCCGCGCGAATATGATTTATTACGCGCTTCAGCGTACTTTTTCCTGAAGAGCGCGGTCAACGCGGGCATGAAGGTCGATCGTAGGACGGTCGAAGATATTTTTTCATCGGCAAATCAAGGAGAAGGAGAGACCATGAAATCAGTATGGGCAGAGCTTGGCGAAGAAATCGCGAAGAATGAACGAGAGAAAATTCGCGAAGAAGGACGTGAAGAGGGAATCGGCATAGGTCGTGAAGAGGGAATCGGCATAGGTCGTCTGGAGACGATGAAGGAAAGCGCGGCGAATATGCGCGCGGAAGGGTGGAGCGATGAGACGATAGCGAAAATCTTGCGCGTCGACGTTGCCGACGTTAAGATTTGGCTCGAGTCGGACGCGGAATAAAGCGCCGACACTAAAACGACTCACGCGCCGTAGGCGCGCGTAGATTGCGTGGACGGGGGGAGATGCGTCACATTTTGGCAATACGCCGGAATTCCTTCCGACGTCCCTTTTCGAGCGTTCCCGCTACTTTCCGATCGCGCGTAGAATTGTTCGCGTTTCCATGATTGCGAATCCGAGAATGTTCTTTCCGCGCCATTGGGCGACGTCAAAACGTTCCGGCTCGTCGAGTCCACGCCCGCAAGCCCAGACGACGTCGTTGTGCGAGGATTCTACGAGCCAGGCGTCTCCCGTCGATAGGAGCTTCTGATTGAGTTCCTCGTTTTGCATGAACTTCGCGAGGAGCCCTCTGAGCGCGATTAGCTGACGCATGCCGCCCCACACTGAGTCGACGTAGCCCTTGGCGTTGCGGCCGATCTTCTTGTGCGCCGCAGGATCGTCGGTCGCCAGAATGGCGTTCGCCGACGTTTGGTCGCCGAAGACGACGCACTTCTCGTACATAATGTACTGCTCCATGGAGACAAAGCGAACGCCGTCTATCTTAAAAGGCGAAAAGCTCCAATTGCTCAGATAGCCGTGAGGGTCGGACGGGTTGTAGAAGAAAATGGCGTCGACCGTACGGTCGACGATCTGCAGTTTGTTCATCTTGGTTCCGATTATTTTATATCTGACGTAGCGTTGGTAACTTCGGACATAAGCGAGATTAACGGCTCGTTGCTTACTCTCCTAGAGTCGACCGTCCTTTGACGCGAGCGCTCTGCAATTTCGTAGGTCAATACGCAACGAGACTTGATCCCATTTGGAATCAAGTCTCGTCTTCATTAGGAAAACGTCTTTAACGTTTAGCCGCCGAAGTTGTCGAAGAAGATGCTTTCGCGTTCGACTCCAAGCGAATCGAGCATCTTCAGCACCGACTGCACCATCATAGGCGGACCGCACATGAGGTATTCGCAATCTTCCGGCGCTTTGTGATCCTTCAGGTAGTTGTCGTACAACGCCTGGTGGATAAAGCCCGTTAGACCCGTCCAGTTGTCTTGCGGCAACGGATTGTCGAGCGCAAGGTGAAAGGAGAAGTTCGGGTGCGTTTTGGCAAGTTCCTCGAATTCCTCGATATAGAACGCTTCGCGTAACGAGCGCGCGCCGTACCAGAAGGAAATCTTCTCTTGACGATCCAAATGCTTAAGCAACTCAAAGATATGCGAACGCAACGGCGCCATGCCCGCGCCGCCGCCGATGTAGATCTTCTCGCACGGCGTGTCTCGAATAAAGAACTCGCCGTAAGGCCCGCTAATCGTAACTTTGTCGCCCGGCTTCAGACTGAAGATAAAGGACGACATGAGTCCCGGCTCAACGTCGGGCATTCTTGGCGGCGGGGACGCAATGCGAACGTTGAGCTTAACGATTCCCTTTTCCTGCGGATAGTTTGCCATGGA
This sequence comes from uncultured Planctomycetota bacterium, assembly GCA_902803085.1. Lineage (GTDB taxonomy): Bacteria > Planctomycetota > Planctomycetia > Pirellulales > Thermoguttaceae > RUG369. The sequence goes on along the minus strand of CADCOO010000036.1, from coordinate 7,718 downwards.
GTACGCGCGCATTACCGGCTCTTTTACGTCGCTAACATATCGCCAGACGTTGAATTTATCCCAATCGGCGCGATACTCTTCCGGAATATCGTAATCTTTATACTCAATGCGCAAGCCCGCGGGGCGCTCGATCTGAATGTAACCGCCCGCCTTGAAGTCGACGTTTTCCCCCTCCGGCAGCTCGAGAACGAGCTCCTTAATAAAGGTCGCGACGTTCTGATTTGAACGCACGGTGCATTCCCATTTTTTAACTGAGAAGACCTCAGGCGGAATCTCGATCTTCATGTCCTGCTTGACTGGCGTCTGGCACGCAAGTCGAACGTGATTCTTAATTTCCTTGCGCGTCATATGTCCAACTTCCGTCGGCAGGATTTCGCCCCCCCCTGAGAGGACGCGAACCTTACACTGCCCGCAGGAGCCGCCGCCTCCACACGCGGACGGAACGAAAATCTTCTGATCCGCAAGGGTTCCGAGCAGCTTGCCGCCCGTCGGGACGCTCAGCGTCTTCGACGCGTCTCCGTTGATCTCAATATTGACGTTTCCGCTCGGAATTAAGGTCGCCTTCGCCGCGAGAATAATCGCGACGAGCGCTAGAATGACGACTGTAAAGGCGATAACGCCGGCGATAACAACGCCTATTCCGCTCATTGTTTCACTCCTTTCTCAATCACATTCCCGAGAACGTCATAAACGCCATTGCGAGAAGACCCGCCGTCATAAAGGCGATTCCCAGCCCACGCAGCCCTTTCGGAACGTGGCTGTATTCAAGCTTCTCGCGAATGCCGGCCAATACCGTTATTGCAAACGCCCAGCCGACGCCCGAGAAGAGACCGTAAAGGCAACTGTCCCCGAAGTTATAGTCGCGCTGCTGCATAAAGAGGGAACCGCCCATAATGGCGCAGTTTACCGTAATAAGCGGTAGAAAGACGCCTAACGCGTTATAGAGCGGGGGAAAGAATCGATCGAGCGTCATTTCGAGAATCTGAACGAGCGCCGCTATGACGCCGATGAACGTAATGAAGGACAGAAAGCTCAGATCCAGCTTTGCGAGCGCGTCGACGCCAGTCCACGAGAGCGCGCCCTCGCGCAGTACGTAATTGTAAAGTAAGTTATTGACCGGAATCGTAATCGTCTGCACGACGATAACGGCGATTCCCAGTCCGATCGCGGCGTTCACCTTTTTGGAGACCGCCAGGAAAGTGCACATACCCAAGAAGAGCGACAACGCAAGGTTCTGCGTGAACACCCCTTGAATGAACATTGTAAGCGCGTGTTCCATTTCGATTTATCCTTATCGAATAAGTCGTTCGCAAGTCGGCTGCGCCGAACTCGCCGACTCTTATTCGGCGTCTTGCAGTTTCTTGTTGTAGGTTTTCAGTATCCAAATGATTCCGCCGATCAGGAAGAACGCCGCCGGCGCCGTTACCATAAGCCCGTTGGGAACGTACCAGCCGCCGTTCTGAACCGTCTTAAAGACGACGAAACCAAAGATCTTCCCGAAACCAAAGAGCTCGCGGAAGAACGCCACCACGATGAGAACGAGGCCGTATCCGAGTCCGTTCCCGATTCCGTCCATCAGACTCTCGCACGGTCCGTTTTTAATTGCGAACGCTTCCGCACGACCCATAACGATGCAGTTCGTAATAATGAGGCCGACGTAGACCGAAAGCTGCTTGCTCAAGTCGTAAGAAAACGCCTTAATCAGTTGATCGACCAGGATGACGAGCGTCGCAATAATGACCATCTCAACGATCATGCGGATCGACCCTGGGATCGCCTTTCGGATCAGCGAGACCCCGACGTTAGAGAACGCCGTAACGAACGTTACCGCGAGCGCCATCGTTACCGCCGACCGAAGACTCGTCGTTACCGCCAACGCGGAACATATGCCCAAAATCTGTACGAAAACCGGATTGTTATTAAACAACGGTTCGAGAAGATTCTTCTTTTGTGTGTCGTTAAGTTTCATCTTGACCCGTCCTTTCAGTTTTCGTTCGCGTCCGCAGGCGACGTTTCAGAGGAGGTCGACGCGAGCGGCTCGCCGTTGCGCAGTCTCGATAGGAAAGGACGATAGCCCTTATAATCGAGCCAAAACGTTACCGTATTCGTTACGCCCTTGCCCGTGAGCGTCGCGCCCGAAATGCCGTCGACCGCGTTCGCTGGATCCTCGGCGTTCTCCGCCGATCCCTTAACGACGTGAATTACCGGATTACCCGATTCGTCGACCGCCGTTTTGCCTTCCCAATTCTTTGTCCATACAGGATTCGAAATCTCGCCGCCCAGACCCGGCGTCTCGCCGTGATCGTAGAAGACGATGTGCGCTACCGTTTTCAGATCCCCGTTGAGCGCGAGAAAACCGTGCAACGTCGACCATAAGCCTTGACCGACGATCGGCAGCACGACCGTCTTAATCGCGCCCTGTTCGTCTTTAAAGACATAGACGACCGCATATTTGTTAATCGTCTTGATTCCCGCGACGTCGTCTTCTTCCGCGAGTTCAAGAAGGTTCGTTTTATCCGATTCGACAATAGCCGGATCAAGATCGACGACGTCGCCGGTCGTCAGATCGACGACGACCGTCTCCGCGTTCGCAAAGAGACTCGCCGCCTCCTCTGCGGATACTTTTGCGCCCGGCTCGACGAGACCGGCGGCGCTGAGAATATTTACTTGTTTGTCGAGCGCCTTATTGCGCAACTGCGTTTCCTTCAGCATAACGTCTGAGAGGGAAACGATAATGGCGCACACGACGCACAACGCCGTCGCGACGGCAAACGTTTTCGTAATCGATTCGTTCTTCATGACGTATTCCCCCGGTTCCTATCGCGTTTGAAGTCGCTTCATGCGACGCTTAATATTCGCGTTTACGACGAAATGGTCGATGAGCGGCGCGACGCAGTTCCCGAAGAGAATCGCCAACATGACGCCCTCGGGATACGCGGGATTAAAGACGCGCACGACGATAACGAGCGCTCCTATCAACGCGCCGTAAATATATTGACCAAGTTTGGTCGTCGACGACGTTACCGGGTCGGTTGCCATAAAGACCATGCCGAACGCGAACCCGCCGAGCGCGAAGTGCCAGCACGGCCCCAACGCCATCGCCGAATTCGGATCCGACGCCGTCGTCTGGAAGATCCACGCGAGCCCCATGCCGCCGACGAACATCGACGCCATGACGCGCCACGACGCGACTCCGGCGATTAGTAGAATAAGCATGCCGATGAGACACGCGACCGTCGACGTCTCGCCAAGCGCGCCGGGAATCGTTCCTACGAACGCGTCGCGCAGCGTATAGCCCGCGTTCTGCAACGCTTCCGCCCCTTCGTTTATATAGGATAGGGGCGTCGCTTTCGAAAGACCGTCCGCAAGCGCCGCGCCGTCCGCGCCGCTCGCAACGCCCTGCGTCGCCGTCCAGACTTTGTCGCCAGAAATCTGACCCGCGTACGCAAAGAACAGGAATGCGCGCGCGACCAATGCCGGATTCAGGAAGTTGCGACCCGTCCCGCCGAAAATCTCCTTGCCGATAATCACGCCGAACGTGAGCGCTAGCGCGACCTGCCACAGTGGAATCGTCGCCGGGCAGATGAGCGGGAAGAGGAAGCCCGTTACGAAGTACCCTTCGTTGACTTCATGACGATAGACGCGCGCAAAGACAATCTCCCAGAATAGCCCGACGACCATCGTTACGACGTAAAGCGGGAGCCAGTAGACGAGTCCATAGCAGAAGCATCCGACGACGCTGCCCGGGTCGAAAATCTTTAAACAGGGAAGCGTCGAGTCGAGCCAGCGTAGAACGCAACCGTGCCAGTCGCTCGCGACCTGTGCGACGCCGCTTTCCGCGAGGAGCAGATTCGCTTGAAGACCGACGTTGTAAATTCCCATGAGCGCGCACGGAATGAGCGCGAGCACGACCGTGATCATAACGCGTTTGAAGTCGTTAAAGTCGCGCACGTGCACGGAGCCGGACGTCTTCTGATTCGGCGTGAAGAAGAACGTGTCGGCGGCATCGTATAACGGGTAGAGGAACGCGAGCGGCTTGCCTTCGGCGAAATATTTCTCGCCGAGCGTCTGGAGCGCGTTTCGTAGTTTGGTGAATTTCATCGAATCATTCCTCCTCTTTCATCGCCGAGTTGAGCAGAGCGCGCAACATTTTACCGTAGTCGTTTTTGCCGTAGTCGACGAGCGTGCAGAGCGCGAGGTCTTCTTCGTCGAGTTCGAGCGCGCCGAGCTGTTCGCTCTTCTCAATATCGCCGATCTCTAGCGCTTTGAAGAGAAAGGTCGGCTCAATGTCGAGCGGCGTTACCTGGTAGAACGCCGGGTTCGGAAAAACCGAACGCGCTCCCCCGTGCAACGCCGTCGTCATTTTGAACAGCTTGCCAGGAACATATTTTGAAAGCGCCGAGCCCGCGAGGGAGAACTTTTGGCAACCGGGCGCAAGCCAGCCGAGGAATTCGCGAGGATCGCCGTCCGCAATCGCAGAAATCTGGTTCGCGAACCGACCGAGTCCTTCTTGACCCGGCGTAATCGCGCGTCCGCAGAGAACGCTGCCCGAGATGGCGCGCGTTTCGCCTTCAATGAGTTCGCCGTCGAGAATTTCCGGTACGAACGCGCCGCGTTGCACGCGAAGAAGGCGAGGATTCTTAACTTGCGGTCCGGCTATCGTAACGATTTGAGTTGCGGGATAGGCGCCGGTCGTAAAGAGCTCGCCGATAGCGATCGCGTCTTGATAGCCGATCGTCCAGACGGTTTTCGTCAAGCCGCAAGGATCGAGTTTGGCAATGTGCGTGCCGACGAGTCCGCTCGGGTGCTTGCCGAGGAACTGAACGACTTCCACGTTGGCGAGCGCTTCCATTTCGGCGACGAATTTATCGTCGTAACTGCCTTTGCCAAGACAGACCCAGAGTTTTTCGCCGCAGATTCGCGAGAGAACTTTAAGTCCGTTAACGAAATCGTCCTTGCGCGTTTCGATAATCGGTTTCGGGTCGGGCGCATGCGGATTCGAATCGGCGCAGGTTACGAAGAGAGAGCGGGGAGTCGTTCCCAGTTTGGGCGTGCGACTGTACGGTCGCGCGCGCAACGCCGTCCAGAACCCCGATTGTACGAGTAGCTCGCGCGTTTTATTGGGGCATAGCGAATCGAGCTCGTCGGCGCGGAACTTCTGGAATTCGACCGACTTTTCCGGCGCGTCGCGATCCAATTCGACGACGATCGACAGAAAGGCGCGCTTGTCGCCGCGCACGATCGACTTTACCGTTCCTGCGCCTGGGGACGTATGGCGAACGCCCGGGTTCTTTTTATCTTCGAAGAGAAGTTGACCTGCGAGTACGCGTTCACCCTCTTCGACGCAGATAGTCGGTTTCATTCCGACGTAGTCTGAGCCGACGACGGCGACGTGTTGAACCTCTTTCTTTTCCGGGTTCGCGTCCAGATTTGGCGCGCCCTGGAGCTTCAGATCGAGTCCTTTGGTTATGTTAATCTTTTTCATCGGCAAGCGTAACCTTTCGTCAAGAATTTGCGACGCGTTGGTCGCAAACCCAGCCTTTGAAATCCGCGTTGTTTTAATCGCAATGAATCAATGGCGCGGCGCGAGGCGCCGCGCGCATAATTCGCGCGTATGATTCCACTAATTGTATCGCGATCCGGAATCTCGTCCAGGCGAGTTAGCGTAAATTAATTTCGTTATTGCGCGCTAACGCGTTTGCCGTTGCCAACGGCGTTGCGGTCGATCTTCCGCAGCGCGTCGTTTCGGCGCCGGCAGGAGGTGGAAGGAGTCCGGTCCGAACCGCTCTTCGACTCGTTCGCGCAGTTCCTGCGTGAGATTGATTCTAAACTCGGGACACTTAAAGACGGCGCGCCCTCCGTTGCGAAGCGCGATCCAAATTTCAAGTTCCATTCCGCTCGCGGTCCCGTCGCGACCATTGCGATAGGTTTTAACGACGTCGTAGAGCGTTTTAACGTCGTCCGGTCGTACTTCGCTTTCTTTGACAAGCACGGCGACGCCTCGCGACATTTCCGACGCGGCGTTTTCGAAGGGCACGATCTCGTCGACGAAGAAGGTGATCTCGATTTCCGGTTCTTCGTTTTCTGTTTCTCCTTCGTTCTCCTGATTGGCGGGCTTTTCGCGTTCCTTCTTTTCAATGCGTCCTGAGAGAAAGACGACGGCGTCTTCGTGGAGGAACTTCCCGTATTTTGCGTACGCTTCCGGCCATATCATGCAGCGCATCGTCGAGTCGAGGTCTTCCAGTTGGAAAATCGCGTACGTGTTGGGACGATTCGGTTTCGGATTGCGCGTTGCTTTAACGCTTAGACCGGAGACGGAGCCCCCGATCGTCGCCGTCGCCTTTGTCGACATTTCCGCAACGTCCAAGATAGAGGTCGAGAAGAGCTTGAGGGTTGAGCGAACTGCGTTGAGAGGATGCGTGGTCGCGTAGTATCCGAGAACTTCCTTTTCGCGCATGGCGCGTTCGCGTTCGCTCCAGTCGGGTACGTCGGGTAGTCCATTGTTAGGATCCTCGGCGTTCTCCTCTTTCTCTGCGACGTCGTCGAGACCGAAAAAGCTCATCTGGCCGCGATCGCGGTCGATCGCCGCTTGCTGACTGCTTTTGAGCGCCTTGTCGACGGCGAGCATGAGTTGCGCGCGATTACCGCTAATCGAGTCGAAGGCGCCGCTCTTGATGAGCGATTCGACCGCCATGCGCGAGACGAGTTTGTAGTCGATTCGTCGATAGAAGTCGAAGATACTCTTAAAGGGTCCCCCTTCTTCGCGCGCGCGCACGATCTCTGCCGCCGCGTCCGCGCCGCACGACTTGATCGCTTCGAGACCGAAATAGATCTTGCCGTCGCGCACGCGGTACTTGCCGTAGCTCTCGTTGACGTTGGGCGGCACGACTTCGACGCCCATGCGGAAGCAGTCGTCGACGTGCTCGACCGTCTTGTCGCGCTTCGTAAAGTTACGCCCAGAAATATCGCCGCACAGGAGCGCCGCCATGAATTCCGCCGGATAGTGAGCCTTGAGATACGCGGTCGTGTACGCAATATTGGCGTACGCCGTCGAGTGCGACTTATTAAAGCCGTACCCTGCGAATTTCTTAATCAGTTCAAAGAGCTCTTGCGCTTTCTCTGGCGTGAGTCCGTTTTCTTGCGCGCCCTTGACGAAATCCTCGTTGAATTTCGCGATCTTATCGTGCTTCTTTTTACTAATCGCCTTAATGCACGTGTACGAGCTCGAGAGCGGAATGCGACCGAGTTTGTTCAAAATGCGCATGATCTGCTCTTGATAGACCATGACGCCGTTCGTTTCCTTCAAGACTTCTTCGAGGACTGGATGAAGATAGGTCGCTTGGCGTCGCCCGTGTTTGACTTCGACGTAATCCTCGATCATTCCGCCTTCGATTGGACCGGGGCGGTAGAGCGCGAGGACGGCGATAATATCTCTGATATTGTCCGGCTTCATGCTAACGAGCAATTTTCGAATGCCAGAACTTTCCAATTGAAAGACGCCCTTCGTTTCGCCGCGACATAGCAACGCGTAGGTCTCCGCGTCGTCGCGCGGGAGATCGTAAGGATCGATCTTCTGGCCCGTCGTTTGCTCAATAATAGCGACGGAGTCGGCGAGAATCGACAGGTTGCGTAGACCGAGGAAGTCCATCTTGAGCAATCCCGCCTTTTCGACCTCGGCGCCCTGCCACTGCGTAACGAATTCTTCCTTGTCCTTGAGC